>JANMWK010000023.1:0-46801 GCA_031393975.1 Hyphomicrobiales bacterium | reverse complement strand
GACCCCTACAAAGACACAGCCGGCCCTGCGGTCAACCCGATGATCAAGATCACCAACATCGTGGCTCTGTTGATGCTGGCCGTTTTGGCTGGACACTAACACTTCTCTCTCTCCCCGTCGGGGAGAGGGTTGGGGCCCATGGGAAGCATGGGAGGGTGAGTGGACCTACCATAAACTCAAACGCAAAAAGCCGGAGCAGCAAAGCTCCGGCTTTTTACTTGAGTTTCGCAATCGCCTCGGAAAACGATATTTCTGCTTGCAGTCCTATCACTTTTTTCAAATTTCGCAGTTGAAGATCAACTCTGTTATATTTTGGGTCTAGCACTGCAGAAATTCTCTTAGCATAAGTCGTGAAGGTCCAATCCTGAGGATTGAGGACGCTGCTTTCGAAATTGCGAACTCTGCCAAAACTTTCCATAATTCGCTTTTTTTCAAGTTTGAAAAGCTCGGATAGTGCGGCGATATTCAATGTAATTCTTTCCCGCACAAATTTCTTGGCAGCCGAACGGCTACGCGTCCTTATTTTTCTTTTTAAGTTCGCAAAAGTGCTGTCTCTTAAATAAATGCCATTTCCGTCAAATCTGAATCCTAAGTATTCAAAACCATTCAAGCCTATGCGGCCTCGATCATATTCGTCTGAAAGTATCTTTTTTGATTCTGGACTATTGATGTCTTTCTTTGCCTCGACAAGGTCCTCTTTCATAAACCGAACCAGTTCGGTCTTCCATTTTCCGTCATAAATCACATTGAATTTTTGATGGTCCTCAACTTCGTAAAACTGCAAAATCAACGATTTAGTCTGTTTGATCTTTAGTTTTGGCCCAAATTGCGGGATTAACTCCCTCAGCCACGTTTCCAATTCCAAGGCTTTTTTTATATCGACGGGTGCGATAATTAATATGTCATCAGAATAGCGCGTGTAGCGTCCACCGAGTTTGGAAATTGCATCATGAATATGCAAATCGAACTCATGTAAATATATATTGGCGAGGACATCTGAGATTGGTGAACCTTGTGGGATACCTCGCTTTTTCGAGTTTTTTTGAATTATGCTCGGCTTACTGTTACCGCCCGCAATTTTTTCCCTAAAGGAGGCGATGTCGCAAAGTCGTTCACGAATTTCGTGTTTAGGTTTCAAATATCCGCGAAAGTTTTTCCCCTCTGGGCTATTCGGCAGCGCCCCGAAAAATCCCAAACGTTCATATACTTTGATTTTATCAACTTCTGAGAATTCGGTGATATTTCTGAATACAGCGAGTAAATCTGGGGGTAGCTTTTTATTTTTGATAAGCTTCAATAGCTGCGCTTCCAACATTTTGTGATCAATTGATCCAAAATAATCGCTGATATCTAACGCAATGGCACAGCAATTTTTCTGTTTGCGAATATATTCGAACGCCTCACTGGCAAAATGAATATTGCATTTTCCGCTATTTGACGTTTCAGATTGAATTTTGCGGTAAGCCAGCACCGATTCATTCAGTGGGCCAGATTTCAATAATTCCTCGTATAACTCCGAAAGTAATGCTCGATAACGCATATAAATATACGCGTCCGAACGCGCGGCGTAATGAATATTGCGCGTTTTATCCTTTCCCTTGTTGCCTCTTATTGCAAATTGCGTCCATTGGCTTTCGAAACGTATAAAAGGGTGAAACTTATGTGCGGCAACTGCTATGGGATGATTGGCCAACTTTTCAGCCTGTTCGATTGTCATCATCGCATCGAAATGGCCGTAAAATTTGAGTCTTTTTTTGTCAAGCTTCCAAGGGGGCATCTTCATTCAATATCTTGGTGCGAGAGAGAACTGAAGCTTTCCAGCGCATGGAATGGCATTCTAATTTTAGAATATCGCTTCAGTTCTACACCGTTGCACGTGGCTACGCATTGTATTCGAGATTATAGTTTATACTGTTTGCAGGGTGAATCGCACCTCGCTCAGCCAAGCTAAACAATTCGATTGGGAGTTCACGATGTTAATCGCTATTGCCGCAACACTGATATTGTCCAAATTCAGCCTTGACAGTTTCAAAACATACTCAGCAGGCAGAAAACGAATCTTCTCCGCTGATCGTCACGAGACCATTCTCGCAACGTCGAAAAGATGGGATTGAAATGTGGCTTTTCATGTGGTCCTGAAAAAAACATTTATAGAATGTTAACTTATCAACAGTTTTGTCGCCTGTAACTATTATTTCCCATTCACAGCCTTCTCCAAAGTCGCGCGAATAAACCGCTGATAAGGAATTCCCGTCGCTTTAGCCTTGGCTTTCACCGCCACGAGCAGCGAAGAGGGCAGGCGCATGTTGATGCGCTCATCTTTGTTTGCAAATTCGAATTTCACGGGCACAAAACCCGAAAGGTCGTATTGTGACAAGTCAGCATTGTCGACAAAATCGTCGGCTTCTTTATCAGTTTTCAGAATAGGGAGTTTTTTGAGCATAATTGGTTATCTCCTTCTTGTGCATGTATCGAGCGGTGAAAACACGGTTGAAACTTTGGCAGCCAATTTTCCGGTACGTGAAGCCAAAAAAAATGTAGCGACTACCTGGATTGCATCCAATTACACGAAAGCGTTGTTCCTCTGTGGAATGCAAGTCATCTTCAAAAACAGTAAACTCATCGGAAGAAAACAGCGCCTCAATCTCTTCAACCGAAATGCCATGTTTTTGACATTTGGCTATGTTGCCCTCATCCCAGTCAAATCCGGCAATTCAGTTATTCATTGAGTGTTAATGACATATGTACATACAAATGCCAACCTTGTTTCGCTTAACCTTAGGTTGTAGTTTTCACACTTAATTCGATCCGGCAAATGCCTTCCAAGTTTTGCCTGCATCCTGGCTTTCCAGCACATCATTATTTTGCGTGGTCAATGCAAGGTGTTTGCCGTTAGCGCTGTCAACAGCCATATGCAAAGGCACCGAGTTTCCAAAGTCATTTGAAAGTAAAATCCAATCAGCCAGTGTCTTTTCATTCGCTTTCATGAGGCCACGACCAACCACAAAGGCATATACAGAACCATCAGGAGCGGTTTTCACCAAGCTCACAATTTCTCCCGCAAAGCCCAGGGTTTGCCAACTCGCCCCGCTGTCCATTGTTTTTTGCAAACCATTTTTTGTCGCGGCAAAAACAGTTGCTTCAGCAACGCTTGAAGCGGCAATGGCAATAAGAGTTTCGGGTGCGGCGCCGGTTACCTTCCACTTCAGGCCTGCATCATGGCTCACTTGAATGCCGTCATAATTGCCATAAATGGTTTGGGGATTGGCGGGGCTCACATCCATTTGATGAAAATCGACAGGGCCGTTCATTCCCTCCGAGATTTGTTTCCAGGTGGATCCGCCATCGTCAGATTTGAGAAACCCAATATTGCCACCGCTGGCAGGATGGCCGCTGGCAAAATAGGAAAGGGGCGAAGCAATGCTGGCTGAGAACCCCATGAAATCTTGCTCCGGCGATAGGCGTTTGGCATCACCAGTTTTATCAACCGCAAAAAGTCCATGATGACTGGCCAGCATCAACACTGCTGAACCAGACTGGGCAAAAGCAACACCGTGGTAATGCGTATGTGCAGCAAGCTCCTTCAGCGGTTGAGCCCTGGCCTGCTGGCTGAAAGGCACAATCAAAGTCGCAATCAAAATCAGACGGCCGACAACATTCTTCATGATAAATTCCTTTGGAAATCCCAATGTTTTACATTTTCCGCTTCAATGCACTGCTATTGTTCACACCTGGCACATTGCGAAGCAGCTGTTGCAAGATTGACAGGTCATTGCCGACAATTACGGATTTGCGCGAGTTGATATTGATGATCTTTCCATCTTCCAAGCCATATTGCGCGGTGCTGGAGACCTGATCATCTTTATTAAATCGCACCGCAATCACCTCGCGGCTGGTCTCAACGGGCTTTAGAAATGAACGACCTTGCGTGGTGCTGCTGATATAATAATAGCTATCGCCTTGAAGATTGACCGATGCCGTGGTCGAAGGCGAACCCAGAATGCCTTCCACTTCACTTTTCGACATGCCCTCAGAAACTTGGGAAAAGCCGCCGGCCTTTGGAATATAGCCGCGATGATTAATCTCAGGCGAGCAGGCTGCTATAAAGGTTGCAACTGCGCCCACAACCAGCCACATACGAAATTCATTGCCTAACTTGTGGTTCATCATGGTCAACAATTCATCCTTCAAATCAAACCGCTCATGCTTTTGCCCCGTTCCAAGTAAGAGGGCAAGCACATGATCCTCAGCACGCTTTTTGCCAAAAAGCCATCCACGGCTGAAACCCTCTATGCAGCGATTGTGGCAGCCGCACGGCAGCCGCATTTTTACGCAAACTGGGACGTGCCAGACACGGTCGATGGCCGCTTTGATATGATCGTGCTTCATGTGTTTCTGGTCTTGCAGCGCTTGAAATTAGAAACTCCAGTTTTGTGCCAACAGCTCACTGATTTATTCTTTGATGATATGGATCGCTCCTTACGTGAAATGGGGGTGGGTGATCTTTCAGTGGGCAAAAAAGTGCGGCGCATGGCGGAAGCTTTTCATGGTCGGCTCAATGCCTATGCCGCGGCCATGGAGCAGGGCGAGCAGACTTTAATTGAGGCCCTGCAACGCAATGTTTATGCTGGTCAGGTTTCTGCATCAGCAAAAACTTTGGCGAAATGGTTGCAAGATGCAAAGGCCATTCTTGCAGCACAAACCACTGAAGCGATCAGCGCAGCCCATGTGAGGTTTTCATGAAAGCGAAACTCGAATTTTCACGTCCTCTCCTGGTTGATCGTGTGCCGCGCAAAGGCAGCCATGAAGTGTTCGCTGCTGAACCGGCCGAATGTGTTGCTTTGGCAAAACGTTTTAATCTGCCATCGCTCTTCAGTTTGAAGGCCCATCTGGTGGCCGTGCCGTGGCGTGGCGGAGGCTTGAAGGTGACAGGTCGGATTGAAGTTGATCTGGAACAGAATTCAGTCATCAGTTTGGAAAACTTTCGCAGCACGCAGAAATTCGACGTGGAACGATTTTTCCTGCCACCGAAAATTTTGGTCGATGCCGTTGAGGATGATGCAGACCCGATCGAAAATGGCGAAATAGATTTAGGCGAATTGGTTTCTGAAACGCTCGGTCTAGAGCTTGATCCCTATCCGAGAAAACCAGGCGAAGCCTATGACGAACCTGATCTTGATTCGCTTTTGGTCGAAGATAAAAAGCCGTCGCCTTTTGCAAAATTGCTGAAAGATTCGGGCAATTCAAATTAACGACCTGAAATGCAAGGAAATTTTAAACCTTGTCTCCACGCCACAAGGCTTTATCTTGGCAGCTTAGCGAACTTGGGAATTATGAAGTTTTGACGACGAAAAAAATCACCATCGCAGTGGATGCAATGGGCGGCGATCTGGGACCTGATGTGGTGGTCCCCGGTGCTGCAATTGCAGCTGCGCGCCATCCGGGTGTGAAGTTTCTGCTATTCGGCGATCAAGCAAAAATTGCGGCACTTCTCAATCTGAACCCAAAGCTTAAAGCCATTGCTGAAATCCATCACGCTGATGTGCATGTGGCCATGGATGATAAGCCCAGCCAAGCTTTGCGCCGTGGTCGCGGCAAAAGCGGCATGTGGCATTCAATCGAATCTGTGCATAAGGCCGAGGCTGATGCGATTGTGTCTGCGGGCAACACCGGCGCACTCATGGCGATGTCACGCTTTATTTTGCGGACATTGCCTGGCATAGAGCGCCCCGCCATCGCTGCAATTTGGCCAACGTCGACGGGTGCCAGTGTGGTGTTGGATGTGGGCGCAACAGTGGGCGCTGATGCGCGTCAGCTCATCGAGTTTGCGGTAATGGGCGAGGCCATGGCCAGTTGTCTCTTCAATATTGAACAGCCCAGTGTCGGCCTTCTCAATATTGGTGTCGAAGAAGTAAAGGGCAACGACGAGGTGAAAGAGGCAGGTCGTTTGTTACGCGAACTCAAATTGCCCTTGCACTATGCGGGTTTTGTTGAAGGTGATGATATTGGCAAAGGGAAAGTCGATGTCATGGTGACCGAAGGGTTTACCGGCAACGTGGCCCTTAAAACTGCCGAAGGCACCGCTAAACAAATTACTACTTTGCTGCGCTCAGCCCTGTCTGCAACGCTCATGTCGAAAATTGGTGCTTTCTTTGCGAGAGGTGCATTCGATACCTTGAAAGTGCGCATGGATCCTCGCAAACATAACGGTGGCGTATTTCTGGGCCTCAATGGCGTTGTCGTGAAAAGCCATGGTGGCACAGATGCTTTAGGTTTTGCAACAGCAATTGACGTGGCCATAGAGATGGTGCGCAATGGTTTGATGGCGAAAATCGCTAGCGATGTTGCCGCCGTCCATGCAATTATGGCCCCTATTACGGCCCCAAAAGCCCAACAAGCGGCGGAGTAAATTGAGTATGTTGCGAAGCGTGATCATGGGCGTTGGCTCCAGCGTGCCAACTCGCATTATGACCAATGCCGATATCAGCAAGATTGTTGAGACCAGCCATGAATGGATTGTAGAACGGACCGGCATTCACGCCCGCCACATTGCCGGAGAAGGTGAAACCACGCGGTCGCTCGCGGTTGATGCCGCTAAAAAAGCGTTAGCTGCATCAGGAGTGGGGGCCGACGAAATTGATCTTATTATTGTGGCAACTTCAACCCCCGACAACACATTCCCGGCAACCGCCACCATGGTGCAGAATGATTTGGGCATCATTCAAGGGGCCGCGTTTGACGTGCAAGCCGTATGCTCAGGCTTTGTTTATGCGCTCACAACGGCGGATGCCCTGATTCGCGTTGGCCAATCCAAATCAGCCCTTGTGATCGGGGCTGAAACATTTTCCCGCATTTTGGACTGGGAAGACCGGACCACCTGCGTTTTGTTTGGCGACGGAGCAGGGGCCTTTGTTCTGAAAGCTGCTGAAGGCCAAGGTAACAATGATGATCGCGGTATTCTGGCTTCTAAGCTGCGTTCGGATGGTCGCTATCATGATAAACTCTACGTTGACGGAGGGCCATCGACTACCAAAACTGTAGGCTTCCTGCGCATGGAAGGTCGCGAAGTTTTTAAACATGCGATCACAAATATCACCTCTGTTATGCAGGAAGTGATTGCACAAGCGGGCATAAAGGCCACAGACATTGATTGGTTTGTGCCCCATCAAGCCAATCGACGCATATTGGAAGGCATCGCGAAAAAATTAGGCATCGACGAAAACCGTATCGTTATTACGCTGGATCATCATGGGAACACCTCCGCAGCTTCAATTCCCTTGGCCTTTGATGAGGCTGTGCGTGATGGTCGCATTCAAAAAGGCCAGCTCGTGCTGCTCGAAGCCATGGGCGGCGGCTTCACTTGGGGCGCTATCTTGGCACGCTATTAAGAAATCAACCTAAGCCCTTGGTTTCGCTTGACCATATCATTGCTTGAGCCTAGTCTAGCCAAAATTTAACGGAAGAGGGTCCAATGAGCGCCAAGACGCTAACTCGTGCCGATCTCACTGAAGTCGTCCACAGAGATATCGGTCTATCCCGTACGGAATCGGCTGATATGGTCAATTCTGTTCTGGACTTGATTGCAGATTCTCTTACCCAAGGCAGTTCAGTGAAGCTCTCGTCTTTTGGCACATTCATGGTGCGCAGCAAACGCGCCCGCATGGGTCGCAATCCAAAAACGGGCGAGGAAGTGCCAATCACGCCGCGCCGTGTTCTGGTGTTCAGGCCCAGTCAAGTGATGAAGAATATTATCAATGGTGAAGAACCCGGCGATATTGATTGAAACTGATGTCGGGGGCAACGAGATCTGAAATGGAAAAATCACCAGATGCATTTCGCACGATAAGCGAAGCGGCAGAGGAACTTACAGTTCCCCAGCACGTGCTGCGCTTTTGGGAAACGAAATTCACGCAAATCAAGCCAATGAAGCGCGCTGGTGGCCGCCGCTACTATCGTCCAGCTGATATTGAGTTGCTCAAAGGCATCCATACGCTACTCTATTCGCAAGGCTATACCATCCGCGGCGTACAGCGCATTCTCAAAGAAGAAGGTGGTGTCTATGTTGTTGGCGTGGGTCGTGGCGAAGTTATGCCACGCAAAGGCGATATCGCGCGGGAAGGTGCACCCCCTCCAGGTACAGCAAAAGCCGCGCCGCGCCGCGCTGGTGCAGCGATTATTGGTGAAGCACCAAAGATCATTCACAAACTTTCAGCAGGTCAATCGGATGCGTTAAAAGCGGCACTCAAAGATTTGACAGACGCCCGTAAATTATTAGACCCAACTGTCCGGTGATATAACTCAATAGGCGATAAGGTTTTGACGGCATGAAACTTTCTCGCATGTTGGGTATGATGGTGGGTTTGGTGGGAATGCGCTTTGCAGGTGCAGGCTTGAACCTTGTAAGCCAAATCGTATTCACTCATATTTTTGTTCCAGCGGATGTGGGCATCATCATGCTGTGTATGAGCACAGCGGCTTTCATTAGTTTATTTGCAACAGTGGGTTATCCATTGTTGGCCCTTACGCAATTGCCTCGTCTCCAATCACTCAATCTCAAATCAGCATGGCAAAAATTTCACGGCGCTTTTTTGCACGACAGTGCAATCGCTACCGCAGCGATTTATGTATTGGTTTTCCTTGCAACCCTGTTTTTGCCAATCAGCGCTGGGGCTAAGCTTGCATTGCTATTCGGCTGCCTGTCGGCACCAGCTTCAATGTTACTGCGTTATGATAGCGCCGTTGCCAACTCTATTCGCAAGTTTACCCTCTCTTACGCGCCCGATTTCATTTTTAGACCAGCCTTGCTGTTGGCCTATATCGTTTTCACATATGTGATGGGCTGGAACATGTCGGTGCAGCACGCCATGTTGGCCTTTGTCGCCGTGCTTTATCTGGTAGGCATAGGGCAGGCAATTATATTGGGTGCGAATGGAGTGTTGCCGAGGCATTGGGCTGCCAGTCGTGCTTCATTTACGAAAGGTCTCAGGGCGAGAGCCATGCCTTTAACTTTAGTAGCCGCTGTAGCCACGTCATTTTCAGATATTGTCACAATGGTTGGCGGTTTACTCTTGCCGTCGCCAGATGTCGCGCTTCTTGCTGTGGCAATAAGATTGGCGGCCATTGCAGGATTTATCATTCAAGTGGCTCAGCAATTTGTGTTGCCTGATTTATCGGAAGCTTTGACCTTGCAAAAAACTGAAATTGCACATCACCTGTTAACGCGTCTCAATGTCATGACTTTGGCCATTATCATTGCAGGCCTCATAGGGTCGTTCGGCCTTGGCCCCTTTGCGCTTGGTCTTTTTGGCCAGCATTATGTTGGGGCGCAAAGCCTCTTAGTCGCATTTATGGTGGGTCAGTCCATTCGCGCCTTCGGTGGTATGAACCAGCAATTGCTGTCGATTGCGGGCTATCAAAGCAAAACCGTAATTGCCTGTGTGGTTGCCCTTGTTATGCTTGTGTGTGGTTCGGTTTTGTTGGTGCCGCGCTTTGGTCTTCTCGGAATTGGTTTTGCGGTAATTTCTGCCGAACTCTCTTGGAGCCTAATGTTAGCCTCGCAAGCCAAAAGATTGACCGGCAGGCGCGGTGACATTTTCTGGCTGCTCGCAAACCGTACGTGAAGACATGTGTCTTTAGGGGTGGACTTTTAGCGCTAGAATGCTACATCGGCAGCCAAGTCGGAGCGTAGCGCAGCCCGGTAGCGCACTAGTCTGGGGGACTAGGGGTCGCAGGTTCGAATCCTGTCGCTCCGACCAATAAGCTAATTTAGGCGTTAGTATCCGCTCAACGTTCTTTTAAGGGCCTCAACCAGTTGGGCTGGTGCAATGAAAATCAAGATGGTTCTCAACAAGCCTTTGAGCGAAGCAAGTGAGGCTAAATTCACGTTGGCCCATTGGATCCGCAACCGACTATAGATTTGCCTTCGCCGCCGCTTCACCGAAATCGACCCAGGTGTGACTTCTTTGATTAACAGCAAGTCGCTGAGGTTGCTGATGTTGAATCCAGCCGAAGATGCCCGCCACATAAGATCATAATCTTCTGCAGCTGGATAGGCATCAGAATAAAGACCTATCGATTCGAACACCTGCCTTCGAATGAAGACCGCTGGATGGCACACAGGCGAATTGGAATATAATCTTCTGCGGCTGTCTTCCCGCGTGAGGGGAAAAACCACAACGCGCTTTCCTATAAGTTCATAACGCTCGTTGCGGTCTCTAAACTCACATGCCCCCCCCAATATGGCAATTTCCGGATTATGATCGAGATAGTCTTTTTGCTTGGCAAAGCGATCTGGCGTGCACACATCGCCACAGTCGATGCGTGCGATATAAGGAAAGCTACCACCAATAATTTCATTCAGTCCCGCATTCATTGCCGCGGTGATGCCTAAATTTTTTGTCAGGCGAATGACCTTCACATCCATGCCTGTGGTCAGACTTTCATAATCAGTCTGAAATTTACTGCCATCATCGATGAGGAAAAGTCGAAATGGCATTGTCTGTTGGCGCAAACTTTCAATCGTCAATTTCAGCTCATCTTCAGGATTATAGACGGGCATTAAAACAGCGATTTCAGGGGCGGAAATTGAGTTCATAAATTTAAGCTTTGTTTCGGTGGAATGAATATTGAAAGAAGTGAAGGGTCAAGGCCAGCTTGACTCCGCAAAATAAAAATTGACCATAAGTTCCACAATACAACCCCACCAGCAGATGCAAGAGCAGCACCCAAGCTGCCATAGCGAGGGATGAGAATAATTTGTGCTAAAATGACCAACACATAGCACACCGCCATCACTTTCAAATAAGGTCGTTCGAACGATGTCATTTGCATAAGATAGGCATTGGGACCAGATACAGCGTCAATCATGCAACCAAAAGCGATGATCAAAAGTATCGGATAAGCGCTCACAAAATTTGGATCAAATAATCCTAAAAGCCGGTGCCCGAGTAGAACCAAAAATATAAATCCGACTATAGTGACAGCCGCAATCGCAACCGACAAATTTCGACACAAGCGCTGCAATTCGACGATCTTTCCAGAGTGAAACAACGCGGCCATCGTCGGCGCTGAAACCAAGCCAGCAGCGATGAGTACGAGACTTAATAGCATCGCGGTTTTTTGCGCAGCAAAATAAGCCCCAGCGTCAGCGTTCCCTAAGAGCGAACCCACAATCACCACATCAAATTGTTGGATCATCGCAAAAATGACACTGGAAGCCCAGAGTGGCAAAAGGCTGCCGCGAAGTTCTGACCATTCATTGCGAAAATCTCCCGCGCGTAAAGCGACTCGCATGTTCTTGCGAACTGTTTGAACCTGCCAAGTGGTCAGCACTAAAAGAACCGCTGCACAAATCATCAATGCGAGTGAGCCGGAAATTGAAAATCCCAACCAAACGAAAAAGCCAGCCACCGCCACGGAAAAAATCCGCCACAACACATCGCGTGGCAACATCGAAACAATCGTGCTGCCTTGGGCCCGCAAGAGGTTTGTTGAATAGTCACCTAAACCAATCAACAATCCTAGAATTCCGACTGCGGCAAATTCAGCGACCTGGTTTTTGGACTGAAAAATGGATGAAAAATAGCCACCAGCCATCGCTACACACAGCATGATAAACCCACCACTTAAACTCAGCTGATAGCCAAGCCGAACCATTCCGCGCGCGCCCACATCGTCTTTCGCAACCCTATATTTAGGCCAGTAGCGCATGATGCCTGTCGAGAATCCGAAGCTACCAATGGCTGCTGCAATAATAGCAAGGTTCAAACCGAACGCAAAGCGCCCGTATTCGTCAGGGGTTAAAAACCGCGCAAACGCCACCACCATGCCATAAGCCAGAACCGCGCCTAAAAGTTTGATTGTCAGCGAGATCAAACCAGAGCTCACAATGTGGCGCGGTAAGTGATTTGAAAATTGCGCAAGCAGTCTTATCATCGACGAGCGCCACGCTGTTGTGCAAGATTCCAGGCAGTGGCAATATCAGAAAATTTCATTGGCTTGTTGCGATAGGCAAAACTTGCAGCAAAAAAGCCCCACATAATTCCCGTCATCCAATAGAGGTGTCGCGAATGCTCTATATCGATTTGCACACATTGCAATACAACACTGACCAAACAAGCAAAAACCGCAATCGAGAACGGTTGAAAAGCTGTGCGCAAAAACATGGTACGAAAACCAACAATAAAATCGGAAACAATCAACATGATATATGCAACTCCGGCAATCCAACCTGGCGAAGAAAATGAATTGAGAAAAGTGTTATGCGCTGCCAAATCAAAAACTCCCGCAAACTGGTAGGGACCCAGTCCAAAAGACAATACTTGCAATATTGGAATTGAGTTGAGTGGGTTGCCAAAACGTCCTGTTTCACCACCACCATAAGATTTGACCAAAGTGAACCGATCCAAAAATAGATCGTGTGTTGCCGGAACAGAAAGCAATATTCCCAAGACGATTGCAAAAACAAGACTTCCAGCGATCGCTGAAAAAACCATCCGTCTGCGCAGCCCGCTCGATGGTGACAACAAAAATGTAAAAAAGATCATGATGCCAGCGGCCATGATTGCTTTTACCCAGGCACCACGAGAAAAGGCCAAAAACAGAGCCATAATAGCTGGTGTTAAACTTAAGCCGCCGCTTACGCACCGCAACACAGCAACGACGAGAAAAAGATCACAAGCTGCAGGTTCAATTTTTACATAAAGCGAGCTGATAAAAAGCATCGAGACCAGAAAAGCTTGTACGCTTTCGAGTTTAGTCGTTCCAAATTGCGGTCGAGATGGGGTCGCGGCAAGCGTCATTTCAGCGTTCAACAAAGCCAATCAAGGTCCTGCTAACGGGTAAAGATTTTAGGTTAACGAGCCGTTAGTAGGCCTGTTCTGTATTGAGCAGCGAGAGTGGCGTCCGCGCCAAAATATAAAGATCAAGCGCAAATGACCAATTCTCAATATAATAAAGATCGTGTTCCACACGGCGTTCAATTTTTTCGGCCGTATCAGTTTCGCCACGCCAGCCATTAATTTGCGCCCATCCCGTAATTCCCGGTTTCACTTTGTGGCGAGCGAAATAGCCATCCACCACATGCTCATAGAGATCCTCACCGGCTTTGGCTTTGGTCGCATGAGGACGAGGGCCCACCAAAGAGAGATCGCCATTCAGCACGTTAAAAAATTGCGGCAACTCATCAAGGCTGGTGCGCCGAATAAAGCGGCCCACTTTGGTCACACGCGGATCACCTTTGGTGACCAGATTAACGGCATCAGCATCACTGCGATCAGTATACATCGACCTGAATTTATAGACTTCGATCAGCTCATTGTTAAAGCCATAGCGCTTCTGACGAAAAATGGCAGGGCCTTTGCTTTCCAACTTCACAGCCAATGCGACCAAAGCCATCACTGGCGAAAGAACAAAAATAGCGACAACTGCAATAATTCTATCCATTGCCGATTTAAGAACCGGACCCCAATCACCCAGTGGCCGATCAAACACATCAAGACACGGCACATTGCCGAGATAGGAATATGCGCGGGGCCGATAGCGCAGCTTTTGCCCATATGCACTTAAACGAATATCAACCGGCAAAACCCACAGGCGGTTAAGAATTTGTAACAGTCGTTCTTCGGCCGTCACGGGCAGAGTGATCAATAACGTATCGATACGTGTGGCGCGTACAAAATCAATCAATTCATCCACATTGCCAAGCTTGTGCAGCCCCCGCAGCTCCGGTGCTGCACGCTTATCATCGCGGTCATCAAACATACCAATCAAGCTGATGCCTGAGGCGTGTGAACCTTGAATGGCCGCAATCACTTTTGAAGCATTGTCGCCCCCACCCACAATTAGTGCTCGACGGTTAAATTGACCTGCTTGATTCCATCTGCGCAAAGCGTGAGCGATGAAATAACGGATGGCCACCAAGAAGAAAATGCCTGATGTGCCCCACGTTATGATCCAAATGCGCGAAAGATAATTTTCACCGTGCAAGAGCACCACTGTTGTTGCCAATATCGCAAACAGCACCAACCAGACCGAAACGATTTTGGTCAAATGTTTCAACGGCGACAAAAGCACTTCTAGCTTGTAGAGGCCGGCCGCTTCCAACATGAGCGGCAACACAGCTGCCATAACGATCGAACTCATAAAATAAATTTGAAAGTAATTGTTTTTTTCAAATCCCGGATAGCGCCATGCACAGGCTAGTGCGACTGCGAGGATTAAAACAGCTTCAACACAGCGAACCGCCGCAGCCATCAAAAGCGGTGAAATAAACACAGATTGTGAGAGCGAGCTTTGTGTCGCATCACGGCGAGTGGTACGATCAGTTTCTTCCAAAAGCGCCGAAATATCTACAGCACTGGCTTTTTGAATATCGCTAGGATTAAATTTCATGGCTTTGCTTCAAACTGAGACAGTCGGGAGATGACTGTCATTCCAGCAGCAAGCACGGGGCCTGAATTCACCTTAAACGAGTATGCTTAGCGCAGTGGTTAAGGATTGATTAATGAGCGGTTACAGTTTGATAAAAATCTACAATTTTTCGGCACATTGTTTCAGCAGAAAGGCTAGAGCCGAGTGATTTTATAAGCTTATCTGCATCGGCTTTGGCATAAGCCGCATTATTTAAAACAGCTGATATTTTATTGACTAAATCGTCGCTGTCCTCGGCTTTGGTAAGCATCGAAACCGGTAGAACTTCACCAACGCCACCCACATCTGAAGCAATAATGGGAACACCGGCTGCCACAGTTTCTAAAACGACATAAGGAAATGACTCATTGCGTGAGGGCAAGATCATAATCCGGCCCATTCTAAGCGCGGATGCCATCGAATGACGGCCCACAAACCGAACGCCTGTGCCAAGGTGAAGCTGCGCGCTCAGAACTTCGAACTCAGCTTGGTCTGGACCATCGCCCACCAGAGTTAACGTGACAGGATGGGTTTTTCGTATTACCGCTAGGGCTTGAAGCAAAATGTCAACACCCTTCAACTTCCGCAATTCGCCGACAAACAAAAGGTCCGTAGCATCTGCTGCTAGTTGCGGAGATTTAAATTCCTCTGGCCACAGCCCATTATGAACCACAATTGCAGGACGTCCTGCCAAACCGATTTTCTGCGCAAAAAGCTTTTTCTCAAAATCACAGACAAATATGAACCCAGAGCCAGCATGTGCCAAGGCGCGTTCGGTGCCCAAGAAAACCGGCCCCGGAAATTTTGACCATTCATAATGCAGGCTGCCTCCATGTGGTGTGTAGACACTGGGAATGTCAGAGAGCTTACCAGCCAGCCGCGCATAAAGGCCACCCTTGGCACCATGGCCATGGATGATATCAATGTTGAGTTTCTTGGCCAGATTTCTCACAGTCTGCGCTGTGGCAATATCACCAAGACCCGGAAGTTTCGAGATAGCGCTCTGGTTTATACCCAACGAACAATCTGCCCGTGACACCGCGAGAAGCTCCGCACCTGTGCCGCCACCCGTAGATGAATCGCAGAATATACCCACCTCATGTCCAAGTGCGGCTTGCCCTCGCGCCAAATCGCGCACATGGCGAAACAAGCCGCCAACCGGGCTTCGAAAGACGTGAAGAATGCGCATGGCCTAAGGCTCAGCTTTGATCAAAACCAGCGCTCACGAACATAGATAATATCGCCTGGATAAATCTGCGTCGTCACCGGAACTTTTGCCGTGTGTGTGCCGGTCGCATCACGCCGCGTAATCATCACCCAATTTTTATCAGCACGAGGGCTATAGCCGCTGGCAATGGCGATGGCGTTTTGCACAGTGATGCCGGGCTGATAAGGAAAGCTGCCAGATGTTGTCACTTCGCCCATAATGTAAAATGGACGGAGTGTTGTCACCTGAACTGAAACTTGAGGGTCCCGCAAGAAGCCGTTACGCAATCGCGCACCAATCATCTGTTCAATTTGTGGCGTAGACATGCCAGCAACCGTGGCTGACTGCACATAGGGCATGGAGATCGCACCGGATGCATCAACCGGAAATTCACCGGTTAAATCAGGTTCGCCGGCCACACGAATTGAGAGCTTATCGCCAGAGCCAACACGGTAACCGGTTTGATATTCATAAGCAGCAGCGGTGCCGCGGGTACCAAACGGAGGCAACGGGCCTTTGCGATTTGCAGCGGGCAAGCGCGACACACTGGAAACAGCACCGGGCCCTTCCGTCATTGTGCCATCAGCCAACAAGCCTGCACCTCCCGAAAGGGCAGTCGGGGGATTTGCTTCCCACGTGTCAACACACGCAGACAACAAACATGCACACATAACTAATGAAATAATACGCATACCAACGCCAACCTTGCTCACAACCAGACAGCCCAAGCAGGTGCCTGAGTGAGAGTGACCATAGGCACTTATGGTTAGCAAAATCTTAAATAGGCCAAAACACTGTTGTTAAGGAAATGGTTACCATAAAGTCGGAAAAGCAAATCTGTAAAAACGGGTTAGTGATTTCATGAGTCTAAAATCAGAACAACCACAAGCAATGAACATGAGTGAAGCATTGCGCGGCATTTGGCGGCGTAAAACGCTTGTGGTTTCATCGCTTGCTTTAGGCCTGTTGGCAGGCCTCACAATCATGATGGTCGTGAAACCGTCCTTTCAATCTGAAGCGCAAGTGATCGTTGAAAATCTAGCCACACCCTATGACAAAGCCAATGCTCAAGGGCAAGACTCCCAACACGAGTTAGTCAATGATCGTATGGTGGCCAGCCAAGTCTCAGTGCTAAAATCACAAGACCTCGCTGCTCACGTTGTTGACAGCCTGAAACTATCAGAGAAAAAAGAATTCAATCCACTGCTTAGCAATACGGGTCTGTTCAGTAGAATATCAATTGCGTTGGGCTTCACAGACGATCCTCAATTAATGACACCAGCGCAACTGGCTATCATACGCATGGGTTCAAAACTCACCGTTTATCCAGTGCCTGAATCAAATGTAATTGGCATCAAGTATCAATCATCAAATAGCCAAGTGGCAGCCGATGTGGCCAATGCCATTGCCGAAACCTACGTCAATTCTACTCGTGAAAGTGCTGCCGGCTCCACTGGCCGCGCCCGCGAATGGCTGTCACAGCAAATTGTTGATCTGCGCGGCAAGGTCTCAATATCTGAAGCTGCAGTCGAAAAATATCGCTCAGAAGCTGGTCTCTTAAAGGGGCAAACCGTTACACTTGGCGAGCAACAAATTTCAGAGCTAAACTCGCAGATCACTTTGGCTGATGCCGCCAGCAGTGAAGCCACAGCACGCGCTAATGAGATTAAAAGTTTGTTGGCTGCCAAAGGGTCGGTCGATGCATCGTCCGATGTTCTCAACTCAGTAGTCGTGCAAAACTTGCGTGAGCAGCAAGTGACGGCCAGTCGCAAGATCTCTGAGCTGTCTGCAACCTATTTACCAAACCATCCCAAGATGATTGCTGCCCAACAAGAATTGAACAGCATCAATGTGCATGTGCGGCTGGAAGCCCTTAAAGTTATCGATAGTTTGAGCGGCCAAGCCAAGGTGGCAAACGCGCGTGCTGCATCCCTTCGGGCCAGCTTGGAAGCCATGAAAGGCCGCGAATCTGATGCTAATCAAAGTGACGTGAAACTCAAAGAACTAGAGCGTGATGCCGCAGCTAACCGCACCTTGTTGGAAACCATGCTCAGTCGCTATGCTGATGCCAACGCCCGCCAGGATTTAAGCTTGCAGCCCGGTTTTGCGCGGGTCATTCAAAAAGCAGCGCCGCAATCTTCAGCTTCATTCCCTAAGTTTGGCCCGATCATGCTATTGTGCTCACTCGCAGGATTATTGCTGGGTTTTGGCCTCGCATTTTTAATGGAAGTGATGTCTTCGGCTGCACGGGTTAGCCCAACGAATGAAGCCAAGCGAGTCCATCCCGCCCGTGCTGTACTCGATAGTGATTTTGCCATCCCGCAAATGCCCGTGACATGGGCAGCACCCCGCCCACAACCGACAACCGCGTCACCTTTTGATCCCGTGCCAATGACAGCATCATTATCGGTCCAAAAAACATTTGCACCGATTGCGGCTATGCCTATTGCCCCATCATTGGGGTCTGCCCTGACGATGATTGAATCGACCTATGGTGACCAGCCAACCGAATTAACGGCAGCGGCCAATCAGCTTGCGGCATCATGTTTAGAACTTCGTGAAAAACAAGGCATCAAGACGTTTTCATTCACCAGCATCGGCAGCCGGGGCAACGAGTCAATCCTTGCCGCCATCGCAACAGCGCGGGCCATTGCAACGGTGAAACTCAAAATTGTGGTGCTTGATGTTACTGCGGGAAGCAGTTTCGATTCGATCTTTGATTTGCCGCAAGGCCCAGGCCTGTCGGATCTAGTTTTAGCCGAAGCGGATTTCAAGAAAGTGATTTGCCGTGACCCCCATTCATCTGCGCACATCATTCGCTATGGCCTCAAATCGACAGCGCAAAGCCAAGTGGCCATTTTAGAAAGAATGAACTCGATCATCACAGCGCTTGCCAGCATCTATGATTTTATCTTGGTGCATTCTGGCGAAGCTTCACCTTCGACTCCGGCTTTATTGAAAGACTGTGGCGCAGCAATTCTGTTGGCACCAGCCATTCGTCAGAAAGATGCTGAAGCAGCTGCGCGTGTGCTAGAAACCAAAGGCATTCGCAATGCATTATATGTGCGCTTGGATGAAGCCGTTCAACACATGGGAAGACAGGCGGCTTCGGCTTAAGGGTGAGCACGGCCTCTGATTTTCTGGCGCGCCACATTAAAAGTATGTCGTAAGAATTCTGACGATTTGATGTGGCGTTTAAGAAAGTTAAAGGCCCTCAACATCGCTGCAAGCGGCAAGCCGCGTAGATTTCGCGCAACGATATAGTTAGAGAGTTCAACCTTAGTGTCGGCCCAAATCGTTTTGTAACCAATTTCGCCATTGGAAAAATCAAACAATTCTAAACGCTGCTCGCAACACCAGCTGATGACCTTTCGCAATAACATATCCCCTGGAGAGAGGGGGAGTGGTGCATCTGGTGAAAGCGAAGTGATCATCAACCAACATCGATTGCCAGCCACGGCACCAATCAGACTGCTGAGTGTCTTCCCATCGCAGGTCAATCGAAAGGCGCGGAGTTTAGATGTTTCGGCCAAGGCGATCAAAAATTTTTCCTGTGGTGGATCAAAGACACCGCGGATTCCCTGATCAACAAGCTGCTTTCTTTTGTGAACCAATGATTCAACTAGCGCAGCTTTAGTTTTTGCACCCAATGGCTCAACACTGAAAGCGACCGCACCCAGTTCTTCAATGCGTTTATCACGCCTGCGAATTTTACTGATCGATGTTGCACTTCGCTTTGCGCGCAGTAAGTTTTCATAGTCACGATTGAGCCTAGTCACGAAGGAAGCATTAGCAGCCAGCGAAGTCTGCAGCTGAGGCAAAATGTTGAGAAACCCCGATTTGCCAAGCGGCATATTCTGTAAATTGATCACATCAAAATGCGGCAGAAAATTTAAAACTGTAGAAAAGTTTTCACTGAACCATCTTTCGGCATTTGAGTCTAAAAAATCTTGTGCAAAAATGCCTTGCCCATAGTTGTTTTCAGCCTGTGCCAACCATTCTAACAGCGTGATCCCAAATTTTTTCCGAATTTGAAACGGCAAAATGAAAGCCAGTTGGCCGTGCAAGTCGCGGGCGCTGATAATGCAGCACGTCAAGCCTTCGGCGCGGCCAATATGTTCAAAAAATGCTGAACACCAGTCATAGGTCTGGTAGAAAGTGCAAGTTGCCGACTTTTCCAGATTTCGCCATTCAGATTGGATGTCTGATAATTGGCTGTGAATTTCAAGCGTAAGACCACTCAGAAGCGTGTGACCCGCCAAACTACTTTGGCGACCAAGGCGAGTGATATTTTTTAAGCGATCCAAAATGATAAAACGTCCAGTCGCCTTAACAGGCGCTTCTAGCATCGACCTAAACTATTCTTGGATTGTAAACATTTTGATTAAACAAATATCGAGTCGAACGCGCTTTCAGTTAACGCGAAAATTAAAATAATAAAATCAATAAGATGTGAGTTATTGTTGATTCACATTATCAGGTTTAGACATCCATCTGATGATGGCCATGACGAAAGGCAGCCATCCCAATCCCGCTAGGGCATAGAAGGGCAGCTCGAAAACAATCCCTCGGCCAACGACCAATAAACCGCCAAACGCTCCTACGATGAGGGCATAAATGATTATAAACATTACAGTCGAAATTGTGCCAATAGCCTTGCGGGTGCGAAGTTTCATGTCAACTTCATAGCCCACATTTAGACGTAACGCCTGCGGCCAAGCGGCGCTTGCTAGCGAAATGCCAAAGGCTTAATTCTGGAGCATGACCAATTCTACTATCGATCAAGTTTCAGAAAACTTCGCTGTCGAACCTACCGCAGCACCCCCATCGCGTGCCGAATTGGCCCGCCCGTGGTTACGGTTCTGGCTGAAAATTATCGCGTTCATGATTTTCTGTATGGTGATTGTGGGCGGTGCCACACGCCTCACCAACAGTGGCCTTTCTATCACTGAGTGGCAGCCGATCATGGGAGCTATTCCACCGCTAAATTCAGCAGCCTGGCAGGCCGCATTTGAAAAATATCAATTGTCCTCGCAATATAAATTGCAAAACCAAGGCATGAGCCTGTCAGATTTTCAATTCATCTTCTGGTGGGAATGGTCCCATCGCTTTTTGGGCCGCATGATTGGCGTCGCATTCTTGCCGATTTTGGTCATGGGACTGTTTGGCCGACTTGAAAAATTGCAATGGCCAAGAATGTTCGCACTGTTTGTCCTTCTCGGCCTGCAAGGTGCGCTGGGCTGGTATATGGTGAAATCCGGTTTGGTCGATCGCGTTGATGTCAGCCAATATCGCTTGGCTGCACATCTCACATTAGCAATCATATTTTTCGCAAGCGTATTGTGGACCATTTTCAGTATCGGCAAACGCCACTACTTCCCTCATAGTCTAGATCAGTGGGCGGCATTGTTTCTCATGCTGTTGGTCTTCACGCAAGTCGCGGCTGGCGGATTTGTCGCCGGGCTCAATGCCGGGCAAGGCTATAACACGTGGCCGTTGATGGACGGCCAATGGGTGCCCGATGGATTGAATGTGATGCAACCGGCGTGGCGCAACATCTTTGAAAACGCGCTCACCGTGCAGTTCAATCACCGCATGATCGCCTATTTTATTTTGATTCTCGCCGTGTGGCATGCGCTGCGCACATTCACACTTTCAGGCATGTTGCTGGTTTATGCAGTCCTCACGCAGGCCTGTATCGGTATTCTCACCTTGCTGTTGCATGTGCCCATCGGTGTGGCCCTGATCCATCAATCAGCGGCACTTCTCGTTGTGACTGCTGCCGTGTGGAACTTGCACAAGAAAACCAAGGTGGCCGAAGTCACCAAACTTTAGTGTGGCAGCATACGGCGCAATAATCCGTCTTTGTCCCAGAACTGGTGCTTGAGTGCAGCACCAACATGCAAGATTACCAAAATCTTACCAGCAAAGGCTCCTAAACTATGCGCCCCTCCCAAACCCAAAAGGTTTGGAAGCGTCGGCACATTGAATAATCCAAAAGTTGAAGCTTGAAGGAGATCGACGTTGCGAAGCGCAGCCCGCGAAATATCCATCATTCCTGTCAGTGGCATCCCAATCATCAAAACATAAAATGCCCAATGCGTGACATGCGAAACTGTAACTTCCCAAGGTTTCATCGTATTGGGCAGAGCAGGGGGTGGGTTCATCAACCGCCAGACCAATCGGGCCACTGAGAGCACCAAAATCGTAATGCCCAAGCTTACATGCATTGAGGGATAAAACGTGCCTTGTACCCGTTGAATTAAACCTTCACCAAAGAACAACATAAAAATCATCAGCCCTCCGATGATCCAGTGCAGCCATATTGCAACGGTGCTATAGCGAGTATTTTGAACAGTCAGTTTGGTCCCCAATTTTAATTCCTTTGGTTCTGACGCTATAGACGTTGCTTTCCGTGGCACTAATGAGGGGAAAGTTCGATTGCTGGACAGCGATTCATTACGATCTTGATTCCGGCTGTTTCTGCCCGCAAAGCTGCATCATCATTGCGCACCCCAAGTTGCATCCAAATAACCTTGGGAAGCGGCGAAAGTTTCAAAGCTTCTTCCACCAGCGCTTCAACGGCGTTAGAATTACGGAACACATCAATCATATCAATCGGCCGTGGAATTTCAGAAAGGCTGGCATAGACATGTTGACCCAAAAGTTCTTTGCCAGCCAAACCGGGGTTCACTGGAAGAACATCATAACCACGCGCCAGCAAAAACTTCATAACCCCAAACGAAGGCCGCGCAACATTTGCCGAAGCTCCAACCAAGGCAATAGTTTTAACTTCCGCAAGAATATCAGTGGTGTAGTTTTCCCAATAGCGATCATGATTCATAGATTGGACGTGCTCTGCCAATGGGGCCGTCTCTTTTCTAAAAACGCACCAATGCCCTCAGTGGCGTCTGCATCCAACATATTGGCGACCATCACTTCGGAACACG
Source organism: Hyphomicrobiales bacterium (assembly GCA_031393975.1). Taxonomy (GTDB): domain Bacteria; phylum Pseudomonadota; class Alphaproteobacteria; order Rhizobiales; family Aestuariivirgaceae; genus Aestuariivirga. The sequence goes on along the minus strand of JANMWK010000023.1, from coordinate 24,235 downwards.
CTTCATAGGCCTCCGGCAAATTTTGATCTATTTGCGTGCTAAAGAGTTTTTTTCCGTAGCCAAAGGCTCGGCTCGATTTTGAACTTATTTTTTCCGCTATCGCATGAACATGCGCAGGCAGTCCACCAGGCTCCACAACACCATTCACTAGGCCCACGCGATACGCGAAATCGGCATCATAAAGGTCCCCCGTCAGAAGCATTTCGAGTGCGTGTTTGCGGCTAACACTTCTCGATAGTGCCGTCATCGGCGTTGAACAGAACAGCCCGATATTAACGCCGGGCGTGCAGAATTTTGCAGTTTGGCTCGCATAGGCAAGGTCGCAGGTGGCCACCAATTGGCACCCCGCCGCACTTGCTAAACCCGAAACCTCAGCGATGACCGCACAGCGGTGCTGGGTAATCTGCATCATAAGTTTGGAACAGCGCGAAAAAATCTCTACGAAGTAAGCCGCTCCGCCATCCGCATCGCTGCGCCGCGCTGTAAGTTCTTTAAGATTATGGCCAGAACAAAATACAGGTCCATCGGCGGCAATGACAATAACCGAAACGTTTAAGTCAGTTTCGGCGTTGGCCAAAGCCTCACTTAGAGTCGCCAGCATAGCATCTGATAGGCTGTTACGAGAATGCGGGTCGTCCAATGTCAATCGCAAAACTTTGCTGTTTTGCGCGGCTCGCACAAGCCCGTTCATTCTTCGGTTGTTTCAAGCAGCTTTATTTTGTCGCTATAGGCCGGGTTTTTCATCAAATCTTCGACAATCTTGTGATTGTTGTCTGACGGGATCATCGCTTTGAGCGATTTGATCATGCGGTCTTTCATGTCTTGCGCCATTTCAGTATCGCCAGTTACCTCTTCAATTTGCTGCTTGATATCTGCCGTCTGATCATCGAGCACATTAGTGTAGGCAAAGCTCAAAGTGGTGATGGCCAAATTCCAATCATTCACATCTTTGAAGCCAAACCCTTTGACGTCAGTTTCAAAATCTTTGCCCTTGGGATCTTTGTCAACAAAGGCCTGCAAATCATCATAATTTTCGAGTGGTGAATCCTTGTATTTGTCATGCACCAATACATAGGCGTCCAAGGCTTTCATAGCCATGTCCGCTGTCAATTCTTCAGTTTCAACAGCCGGAATTTCACCAATGCTCAAACCATCGCTAGTGCCACCCTCTGTATCAGCAGCACTGGGGTCCGTCACATTGCCGGGCGCAGGGACATCAGATTTGGTCGCGTTGGTGGCGGGCGCGGCAGGATCAGCAGGCGCAGGCTGAACGACAGGTTTTGTCGTCGTGGTCGCTGGTGCGGTAGGAGTAGTCGTCGTTTGAGCAAAACTTGGCAGCGCCCAAAGCAACGTTCCCACGGTAAAAGCTGCAATAATCTTTGATTGAATCAATCGCATTGTGTCCTCTCAACTTAAGTTACGCCAGTCTGGCATAGCCTTCCAGCAAAAACTAACATATGAGGTAACATAGAACCTCATTAAAATAATCTGTGATTCTATTAGTTTTTCTTGACACTAACGCAAACTGAAAGCTATAGGCAGCCCACAGCGCGTCTGGATTTCAGGCGCGATTTCATTTTGTCATATCAAGTAGAGATCAAACCATGAAGACCTATTCGGCGAAAGCCAAGGAAATTCAAAAGGATTGGATGCTGATTGACGCTGAAGGTTTGGTTGTGGGTCGCCTTGCTGCGATTATCGCCAATCGTCTTCGCGGCAAACACAAGCCAACATTTACTCCGCATATGGATTGCGGGGATAACATCATCGTTATCAATTGTGAAAAAATTGCCTTCACCGGCAAGAAGCGTCAAGACAAGACTTACTACTGGCACACCGGCTTTGCCGGCGGTATCAAGGAGCGCAATGCGCATCAGTTCTTGGATGGCAAAAATCCTGAGCGTGTTCTCGAACTTGCTGTGCAACGCATGTTGCCGGGTGCATCACTCAAGCGCCAACAAATGACAAACCTGCGTATTTATAAGGGTGCTGAGCATCCGCATGAAGCACAGAACCCTAAGAAACTCGATATTTTGGCTATGAACGCCAAGAACGCTCCGAGAGGCTAAAAACATGGCTGAAGCAACATCACTCGCAGATTTGGGCGCAGCCATGGGCATGGCTGCTGCTGCAACTGGCACCAGCGCTCCACCTTCCGCACCTGTGCAACCAAAAATCGACGCCAAGGGCCGTGCCTATGCAACGGGCCGCCGCAAGAACGCCATTGCTCGTGTTTGGATTAAACGCGGCAAAGGCAAAATCACTGTTAACGGGAAGCCAATCGAAACATACTTTGCACGTCCAGTGCTCCGTATGCTCGTGGCCCAACCGATGAACGCTGTAAACCGCATGTCCGAAATGGATGTGGATTGCACAGTGTGTGGCGGTGGTCTTTCGGGTCAAGCTGGTGCCGTGCGCCACGGCATTTCCCGCGCGCTTACCAACTTTGAACCAGCTCTTCGTGCCGTTCTCAAAAAAGGCGCTTTCCTCACCCGCGACAGCCGTGTGGTGGAACGTAAGAAGTATGGTCGTGCAAAAGCCCGTGCCCGCTTCCAGTTCTCGAAGCGTTAATTTTAAAAAATTCAAAAAAGGCCGTCCTTCGGGGCGGTCTTTTTTTTTACATTGCAGGAGATTGCCTTTCTATTTAAGACCGCCCTACCATGGAGGGGGAAGTCCATTGTCTATGAAATCGAAAATTGCGTCGCTGATATTTCTGTACAATTGCGCCACCGCGATGGCCGCCCCGACCTGCAACACGCAAGCAGGCATGACGGCAATTGATCTTTCCCAGCCCATCACAACGATCACCACATCAAATGGTAAATCTGGAACCGAAGCGTTCAAAGTGATCGGCGTTAAAACCATCGCCCGCTATTTTGATTGGCCGGAGGATGGTATCATTAGCTGCCGCGTTCTCCTCCCCAAAGAATCAGATGCCATCATCGGGGCAGGGCTCAGCATCATCAGCATATTCCAAAATGGTAACGATGATCCTGAAACTTTCATTGATCGCAACCGTGGAAAATTAGATGCCAGCCGAGCAATAAAACTGGCGCTGGCCAATGGCCAACCCGCAGGCTCTGCCATTTATTTCGCTGTGGATGGCGTCGATCAAACCATCAAAGATTCCGTGTTCGAATATGCGGTCAATAAAGGCGGTCCGGTTTCAAATGGACGGCGTCACCGCCTGCTCTCGGCTGATCCTTCTTTCCGCAAACACCTAAAATTTTATGAGCGCTTCCGCCACTATCACAACATCTTCAAAAAACCCGTGCCGGAAATTCATGCCTCCGATATCTTGCCTCTGGTTGAACATTATTTCCGCGAAGCCAAAGCCACTTTGGCCGCTAGCAAAACAGGATATAAAATTGGGGCCTATGGCAGCGGTGCCACCTGCGCACACCTTCAAAAATTAGGCCTCGTGGATTATTGCTGGCTCGCCATGTCCACGGGCTGGCCCGGCTTCAAAGAGCAAATCGCCAGCGGCAAATGGAACATAGCGCAACAGCGCACCACCTTCTGCAAAAACTGGAAATACGAAAACCACGAAACCGTTCACTTTGATTTTAACAAAGTGAACGGCGCAAAAGCAGCTCTCGGCCAATGGTCAAAGAAAGGACCTGTCGTTCAAATGAGTTCACTGCCCACATCCTGCCAAGAGACTTGGTAAAAGCGCGAAGAAATTTCAAACTTATTTCGCGGCACCTTTTTTGATTGTTTCCCAAAACTCTTCGCGGTTGTTGGTTTGGGGAAATGCCGCAGCGGGAACAGCTGCGCCAATAAACTTGCACAACGGTTCCCAGCCTTGCTTTACTTCATAGACCAACACTCGACTGGCCGGAATCGTGGCTTTCACCGCATCATTATGCGCCAGAAATGCTTTAGTCAGGCTATCGAGACCAAGACCGGTGGGCAAGCCCGATTTGTTGAGTGCAGCAAGGCCCATCCTAATCCAAGCTTGCATGTGGGGCGGAGCACCCGCACTGCCATCCATAAACTTATAGATCGTTTCTGAAAAACTCGCTGTCCAACTTTCAGGGCTTCGCACGGTCAGCACAAATTTCGCGTCGGGATAGACCTCACTGAGCTCGCTGTAAAAAGCCGCCGTCGGCCAATCAACAGCGCTGTTATAACCTTTATATATGGAGTCCCAATCAGGGTGCCCGTCAATCGCAGCTTGCCACAAAGGCACCTGCGTGGGCATGTTCATAATTACTTCTTCCATATGGTGGCATGGCCCCACGCCCAACATATTGAGCGCAAGTCTTAGTGTGTTAGTGCCAGTTCGCCCAATGCCGGCGCCGATAACTTTCAAAGTCATGGTCTATTTCTCCCTTTTTAGATCAACGGACAGAATAGAAAGTAACTGAACTTAATCACCCTTCACGCGCACAAATTCGCCAGGTGCATCACCCAGCCCAACGTCAATAGGCATTGGCGCTTTAACTTTATTGCCGCTCTTGGCCGAGACCCATTCCAACCAATTGGGCCACCAAGAGCCCGCTGTTTCGGTGGCCCCATCGAGCCACTGTTCCAGCGTGTCAGCACCCTTATCATTTGTCCAATATTGATATTTACCAGCCGCAGGCGGGTTGACCACGCCAGCAATGTGACCAGAACCGGACACCACCAATTTCGTCGGTCCACCCATATATTGCCCGACGCGAAACACCGATGGCAAGGGAGCGATGTGATCTTCTTTCGCCGCCAGATTATAAACCGGCACTTTCACCTTCGAGAGATCAATGCGCACATTGTCGAGCACCATTGTGCCTTTCGACAACTTATTATTCAAGTAGCATTCACGCAAATAAAACGAATGCACGCCGGCAGGCATCCGCGTTGAATCCGCATTCCAATAAAGCAAATCAAACGGCATCGGATCTTTCCCGAGCAAATAGTTATTGACCACATTGGACCAAATCAAATCGTTGGCGCGCAACAAATTAAAAGCATCGGCCATGCGGTTGCCGGGCAAGTAACCCTTGTCCTCCATGCGCCCTTCAATCCACTTCACCTGTTCCTCATCCACATAAACACAAAGGTCCCCCGCTTTTTCAAAATCCACTTGTGTGGTGAGAAACGTTGCCGCATTGACGCGGTTGTCGCCCTTGGCTGCCATATAACCGAGCGACGCCGCAACCAAAGTGCCGCCAATGCAGAACCCTACAGTATTGATTTTCTTCGCACCCGTTGCCTTTTGCACTTCGTCAATGGCGGTCAAAAAACCTTGACGCATATAGTCAGAAAAACTCTTGCGCCCTTGCGCATCCGAAGCATTCACCCACGACATGACGAACACGGTGATGCCGTTTTCAACACACCACTTGATATATGATTTCTGTGGGGTGAGATCGAGGATGTAAAATTTATTAATCCACGGCGGCGCAATCAGCAGCGGATATTCGAAGGTTGTTTCAGTGCTAGGCGCATATTGCAGCAGCTCAAACACGTCATTGCGAAACACCACCTTGCCCGGTGTCAGAGCAATATTGCGACCCACTTCAAACGCAGTGGTGTCGGTTTGCTTAATGCGCAGGCGACCATCTGGTGATTGGAAATCGCGTTCCAGCTTGTCCATGCCGCTAATGAGGTTGGCCCCATTGCTGGCCAGCGTGGCCTTCAAAACTTCTGGGTTTGAAAACACAAAATTAGAAGGAGAAACTGCATTGGCAATTTGCTCCACATAAAACTTCGCCTTCAGCTTCGTATGCTCATCTAAGCCATCCGCATCATTCACCATCTCAACGGCCCATTTGGACGAGATCAGATAGGCCTGTTTCAGAAAATCAAACACCGCATTTTCTTGCCAGTCTTTATCTTTGAAGCGTTTGTCATTGCGGGCCGGAACCGCCATGGGTTCCGTCGGTTGACCAATGGCTTTGGACCATGCGCCCTGCCACAAAGTTGAATAGCCAGCCCAAAGCTTCATTTGCGCCTGCATTAATTTCTGCGGGTCGCCAGTATAATAATTGCTCAGCGCTCCTAAAGTTTTGGCCACTTGTTCCATCGGCAAAATCTGCGCGTCTTGTTCTGATTTTTGTAAATCACTTCGCGCTGCCACTTGCTTGGCAATGTCGGAAGCCCGTGAAAATACCTGCGCAAGATTCTGCATCAGCTTCACCGGGTCGGGAAGTTTAAAGTCATTAGGAGCTGGGGTCTTTGAATCCGTCATATAACCTCTTTAATCCTGCCACGGTTGAGGGCAAGAGCCTTTCTTGCCAAATCGACGCCTTTTCGCCATAAGACGACCATTATCAACTCAGGCATAATGATGACAAACGCGTTAAGATTAGGCATCGCTGGCTTAGGCACTGTGGGAACGGGCGTTCTCGACATCTTGAAGACCCATGCTGATCTCATTGCCACGCGTTGCGGCAAGCCCGTGAAGGTGACAGCCGTCAGTGCCCGCAGCAAGGGCAAAACCCGTGGGAGCCATGATCTCGCTGGTCTAGAATGGTTTGATGATCCAATAACGCTCGCTAAATCGATGAATATTGATGTTTTCATTGAATTGATCGGAGGCGACACTGGCCCCGCAAAGGAAGCGGTTGAAGCCGCCATTGCCCACGGCAAACATGTAATCACCGCCAATAAAGCACTGCTAGCCCATCATGGTGCGGAATTGGCTCGGGCTGCTGAGGCAAAGAATGTGGCGCTTTATTTTGAGGCTGCTGTGGCTGGCGGAATTCCAATTATAAAAACCTTGCGTGAAGGCATGGCTGGGAACACCACAAAAAAAATCTTCGGCATTATGAACGGAACCTGCAATTACATTCTGACCAAAATGGCAGGCGAAGGCCGCAGTTTTAGTGATGTACTGAAAGAAGCGCAGGCCTTAGGCTATGCTGAAGCCGACCCAACATTTGATGTCGGCGGATTTGATACCGCACATAAGCTTGCTGTCATTGCATCGTTGGCTTTTGGCACCGAGGTCAATCTCCCCTCCATCCGCATCGAAGGCATTGAAGCCATTACGCTGGAAGATATTCGCCACGCTGAGGAACTGGGCTATAAAATTAAGCTGCTCGGCGTGGCTGTGGCCCATGAAGGCAGCATTGAACAACGGGTTCACCCCACACTCATTCCGAAGGGCACATCGGTGGCCGATACGGATGGCGTGTTCAATGCCGTGGTAATCAAAGGTGATTTTGTGGGTGATCTCATGTTGGAAGGCCGTGGCGCTGGTTCACACCCCACAGCTTCCGCGGTGTTATCGGATATTGTAGATATCGCGCGTGGCAACATGCGCCCTGCCTTTGGCGTGCCTGCCAAGGATTTAAAAAAATTCAAGGCCGCACCTCAAAAAGTGCATGAAGGCGGATTTTATGTTTCGTTAGAATTGCATGATAAGCCCGGTGCGGTGGCCGCCATTGCCACCATCTTGGCCGATGCCAAAATCTCCATCGAAAGCATCGTGCAGCGCGGCAAGAAGGATAAGGATGAAAGCCGTGCTACGGCCTCATTCATCCTGATCACCCATGACACGCTGGAAGTCTCAATCCATCAAGCCATGGAGCGTATTGAGAAAGATGGCCACGTCGCCAAAGCGCCAAGGGTCATCCGCATTGAGCGGCTCTAGACCCGCCTTCCTCGATATCGAATCCTCCATCAAAGGCCAGCGCTGGGTTGCGCGACTTGATGACCAACGCTTGGCCCATGCTATAGCTGAAAAAAACGATCTGCCGGAAATCCTGGGGCGGGTTATGGCAGCGCGGGGCGTTGAGTTGGAACAAGCCGAGGCTTTTCTAAACCCCACGCTGCGCTCCCTCATGCCGCAACCTTCTGCCATGATAGATATGGAAAAAGGCGCTGCGCGTCTCGCCGAAGCTATCACCAACAAAGAATCAATTGGCATCATCAGCGATTATGATGTGGACGGTGTATCTTCCGCCGCTATCCTGCTGCGCTTCCTTCGTGCTGTGGGTCATGATGCGCATGTCTATATTCCTGATCGCGTCACGGAAGGTTATGGCCCCAGTGAAAAAGCCGTGTCCACCTTAAAAGAGCAGGGCACTGTACTTCTGTTCACGCTCGATTGCGGAGTACTCTCGCATGATCCCTTAGCCCACGCGGCAGACTTAGGCCTCGTCACAATCATTGTTGATCACCACCAAGCAGGTGTCGAACTTCCGCACGCTTATGCTGTGATCAACCCCAACCGCCAAGATGATATGTCCGGCCTCGGCCATCTTTGCGCTGCCGGTGTCGTGATGATCCTCATTGCTACCGTGAACAAAGATTTGCGCAGCGCTAGTTACTATAATGAACAACGCCCCGAACCTAACATGCTGCAATGGTTGGAACTGGTCGCACTCGCCACCATCTGCGATGTGGTGCCCCTCAAAGGTTTGAACCGCGCTTATGTCACCCAAGGCTTAAAAATTATGGCACGGCGAGAGAACCTGGGCATTGCTGCACTCGCTGATGTCGGTGGTCTAAAAAAACGCCCCGACACTTACGCGCTCGGCTTCATCCTCGGGCCACGCATTAATGCAGCGGGGCGCATCGGCCATGCTGATGAAGCACTGGCACTGCTCACCACCAACGATAAAGGCGAAGCCCACGCGCTGGCCCGCAGTTTGGATGAGATGAATCGCAAACGCCAGCTCATCGAAATCCGGGTGGTCGATGAAGCCTATGCGCAAGCCGATGCTGCCATGGGCAAAGATAAAAAACCATCCATTGTCGTGGTTGCTGCCGATGGTTGGCACCCCGGAGTAGTAGGCCTCGCAGCGTCGCGGCTCAAAGATCGCTTCGGTGTACCAAGTTTGGTGTTAGCCATGAATACCAAAACTGGATTGGCCACAGGCTCTGGCCGTTCCATCACCGGCGTTGATCTCGGCAAAGCCGTACGTCTTGCCATGGAAGCTGGCATCCTCACTAAAGGCGGAGGTCATGCCATGGCTGCAGGCCTCACAGTGCCAATCGATAAACTCGGTGCACTCCGACAATTCCTCGACGAATCATTATCGGCCCAAGTCGAATCCTTGCGCGAACCTTTTCTCGCTGTTGACGGTGCATTGACGGCCTCAGGTGCGACGCTCGATCTCATCGAGTTGCTTGAACAAGCCGGCCCCTATGGTTCAGCTCATCCTTCGCCTATGTTCGTTTTTCCGTCGCACCGGGTAGCCTACGCCGACCGTGTCGGAACCGATCATGTGCGTTGCACCTTAGTGGCCAGTGACGGCACAAAGCTGAAAGCCATCGCTTTTCGGGCCCTGGGAACCGAACTGGGCGAATTGCTGCTTTCCGAACGCAATCACCCCATTCATATCGCCGGCCGCTTGGTTGTCGATGAATGGGGCGCCAAGCGCGTTCCCAGCCTGCAAATCGAAGATGCCGCAGTCATTTTGTAACACTTGCAATCGCCTTCGAACCTTTATATAGACCGCCCTAGTGCGCCCTTCGTCTATCGGTTAGGACGACAGCCTTTCACGTTGTAAAGACGGGTTCGACTCCCGTAGGGCGCACCATTTTCCTCTCATGAGGTTTCCCATGTTTGATGATATAAAAAACAAAGTTGTCGTAGTCACGGGCGGCGTTACGGGCATTGGTGGCGCGGCATCATTGGGGTTTGCTGCCGCGGGTGCAAAAGTATTCGCACAATATTGGGGTGGCGGCGAGGAATTGAAGGTGATTGAAGCTGCTGGCATTCAGACCATAAAGCTGGATCTCACTGAAACCGCAGCACCGCAAAATCTCATTGACGCTGCACTCAAACAATTTGGCCGCATCGATGTGCTGGTAAACAACGCCGGCAGTCTGGTGGCGCGCACCAATCTTGATGCGCTCGATGATGATTTCATCGATAAGGTTTTTGATCTTAACTGCCGTCAGTTGATTCACACATGCCGCATCGCCGCTGATCATATGAAAACCCAAAAATCCGGCAATATCATCAATGTCAGTTCCATTGCTGCACGCAATGGTGGCGGACCAGGGGCTAGCGTTTATGCAGGGGCGAAAGGGTTTGTCTCATCTTTCACAAAAACCATCGCTCGCGAGTTGGTGGGCCATAATATTCGCGTCAATTGTGTCTCGCCAGGCACAATTCACACATCGTTTCATGATCGTTTTTCAACTGCCGAAAGGCGTGAAGAAATGCGGGCCACAATTCCTATGCAGCGCTTAGGCGTTGCCGATGATTGCACGGGAACATTTTTATATCTCGCCAGCGATCAAGCCTCAGGTTACGTTACCGGGCAAGTAATAGAGGTCAACGGCGGGCAATTGATGCCGTGATCACCCGGCAAATTTCTGAGGAACCCGACGCCATTGCACCCGATGGTTCCGAAGTGCGATTGCTCGCGTCCGTGTCTCGTGGTTCCATGGCGCAGTTCACTTTGCCTGCTGGAAAAATATCAATCGCTGTTGCACATCACACCGTGGAAGAAGTGTGGTTCTTCACAAATGGTGAAGGCCGCCTCTGGCGCAAAAATGACGAGGCCGAGGAGATTGTTGATATCCGCCCCGGCCTTTCTATCTCAATTGCTATTGGCACCCATTTTCAGTTCCGCAATGACAGCACTGAACCCCTCACCGCCATCGGCACCACCATGCCACCGTGGCCGGGCATGGATGAAGCTTATGTCGTGCAGGGCGTCTGGTAATTACCAGCTGCCAATATTTGGCATTGAAGCCCAAGGCTCTTGCACAGGCAAATAACCATCGTCCTTTTGCAATACTTCAATTGAAATGCCATCTGGTGTTTTAATAAACGCCATGCGGCCTTCGCGCGGTGGACGATTGATCACCACGCCATGCTTCATCAGCATTTCGCAATATTCATAAATGTTATCGACTTGATAAGCGAGATGACCAAAGTTGCGCCCGCCGGTGTAGGTTTCGGGATCCCAATTATAAGTGAGCTCAATTGGGCATTCTGGGCTTTCGGGACAAGCCACAAACACCAATGTGAAGCGGCCTTTCACACTCACGTTCCGGCGCTGTTCAACAAAGCCTAGTATGCGAGTGAAAAAATCGAGTGATATATCAAGGTCGCTCACGCGGATCATCGTGTGAAGATATTTCATAGTGCAGTTCCTTTGTTAAAATGTGAGCACACTCATCGGCTGCGAATCATAACTTGTCAATTTCCCACCGAGTTCTTTCAAAAGCAGAGCGAATATGCCCTCCACTTTCTAAAATCACTTCTGTGCAGTCTCAAAACTTAAACCATGTTTTGATTGTGCAACTGCAACAAGTGCATGAGTTCTATGAATTTTTTATTTGAACCAATTGATCGCTTGTGGACATCTACTGTTTTAAGCGAGCCAAATGAATCAACTCTGTACAAATCGTTAAGATTTGAGCAAGTTGTCCCAAAGCAGACGAGGGGGCCCTCGTCTCTGGGGCATGGGTTGGGTTAGTAATGGCGGCGAATGAAATTGTAAATGCTGAAGCGGGGCGTGACCCCAAACTTGGTATTGAAAACGAACACGGTGTAAATATCATCCGTGTCGATGGCCTAGTGAAGTGGTTTGATGTGGGCCGTGGTTATGGCTTCGTCATTCCTGATAATGGCCTTCCTGATATTTTAATTCATCTCAGTTGTTTGAAACGCGATGGTTTTGATGCGCCCCTCGAAGGCACACGCGTCGCCTGCGAAGTTGTTGCCCGCCAGAAAGGTTATCAATGCCTGCGCGTGCTTTCGGTTGATCAATCAACAGCGATCAATCCGGTGGAGCGCCGCGCTCGCACCCATAATCCCGTCACGCCAACAACTGGTTGGGTGCGGGCCAAAGTGAAGTGGTTTAATCGGGCGCGTGGTTTTGGTTTTGTCAGCGAAGGCGAAGGTCTTGGCGATATTTTTGTGCATATGGAAGTGATGCGAAAAACCGCCATTCCAGAACTCATCCCTGAGACATGGGTCTATGTGCGTTATGGTGATAGCAATCGCGGCAAAATGGCATCTGAAGTGCGCAACAGTTTGGATTCTGGTCCGGCTTTAACCAATTAGCCTTGAATTGGTCGAATTTGGTCTGTGTGTGGGGCGTTATGAAAAGATTTTTATTGTGGAACGCCATCAATATTTTTGCGAGCTTCCATGCCTTTGCGCAGGAACCGCCAAAGATTGAGCCCATCACAATCGTGACGGCCATTTCCTCTACGATGTTGCAGGCAGAAATTGCCGACACTGATTTATTGCGGGAACGAGGTCTCATGTTCCGCCACATTTTACCCCCCGATCAAGCCATGCTGTTTGATTTCGGTAAGCCGCGCCCTGCGGCCATGTGGATGAAGAACACTTATATGTCGTTGGATATGGTTTTTGTTCGTGAAGACGGCACAATTGCTGCAATTGCAGAAAATACGGTGCCCAAATCACTCGATACCATCAGTGTGCAGGAACCTGTTGCAGGCGTGATAGAATTGGCCGCCGGAACCGTTAAAAAGCTGGGAATTCACCAGAATGACAAGGTTTTTCACAGAATTTTTAAAACCCAAGAAGAGTAGTTGCACTTTGCGCGGCAAATCATTATGCAGCGCACACTAAGGTATGTCGGGGCGTAGCGCAGTCTGGTAGCGCACCTGCCTTGGGCGCAGGGGGTCGCGAGTTCGAATCCCGCCGCCCCGACCAGCCTTCGCCAAAGGCTTCGGCCGCCTTCACCGGATTGGTGAAGCATTTTGTCAATAAATAATTCACTTTGGCCATTCTGATTCTTTAGCTATCTTGAACCAACATTAATCTCGATCAAGAGCACCCCATGCCAGCACGCATTTACAAACCATCCCGCAACGCCATGCAATCTGGCAAAGGCAAATCGAAAGAATGGTTCTTAGAATTTGAACGAGCATCAGCGCCCATCGCCGATCCCTTAATGGGCTGGACATCCGGCGACACTTCAACCCAAGTGAAGCTGCAATTTGAAACTCAAGCTGAAGCCGAAGATTACGCCAAGCGCAACGGCATTGCTTATACTGTTACACCTGTCTCACCCGTGCGCCTCAACAAGAAATCTTACTCGGATAATTTCAAATTCGGCCGCACGACTTTGTGGACGCACTAAAATAATTTTTTGAACCTTGTCGATTTAAGAAGTTGCTATTCGTCTCCTCTGTGAATGCCACAAACACGAAGGAGAAAAAAATGGGTTCACCCCTTATTACCAGCCTCTACGCTGCACCCCTAGGCTTGATGGGTCTTGGCCTTGCCGCCCACGTCATCATGCTACGCGCAAAAACTGGCATCTCAATTATGGACGGCGGCAACATTCAACTCGCCGAACGGATCAGGCGGCATGGCAATTTTATTGAAAATGTTCCATTCGTTCTACTTTTGATGACACTGGCCGAATTGAATGGCGTGGCAAATATGTGGCTCCATATCTCGGGAGTATCGCTGATCATTGGGCGAATATTCCATGCTGCGGGCCTTAAATATAATAAGCCAAATGCATTTGGACGCATTGCTGGTGCATCGATAACTTTTCTAGCTGCTCTGACTGCGATAGGTAGCATTCTATTCTATGCTTTCGCCAAATGATTCAAATATCCGGAGAATGAAAATGAAATACATCGCATTAATTTACACTGCATCCGAAGCAAACCCAGCCTATGGCTCACCCGAATTTATGACAATGCTCAAAGCTTATCAAACTGCTACTATGACCTATGTGAAGGATGGGGTTATGGTTGTTGGTGAAGCACTGCAACCCACATCCACAGCAACCACGGTTCGGGTGCGGCGTGGAAAAACTGAAACGCTGGATGGCCCCTTCGCCGAAACCAAAGAACAGCTTGACGGGTTTTACATCCTCGATTGTGCAAACCTTGATGATGCCATTAAATACGCAGCCATGATCCCTGGTGCTGCATTTGGCAGTGTTGAAATTCGACCCATTATGAATTTTGAATATCCAGCGTGAGTTCTGACGATCACAGCACTCAGGCGCGGCAAGCAGTAGCGCGTGCCGCGCGCCAGCACCATGGTCAGCTGCTGGCAATTCTGATCAAGGATTTGCGTGATTTTCAATTGGCTGAAGACAGCCTGCAAGATGCCATTGAATCAGCTCTCATCCATTGGCAACGTAACGGACCGCCGCATTCATCCATGGCTTGGTTGCTGCAAGTGGCACGGCGCAAAGCCTTGGATCGTTTGCGCCGCACTAAAAGCTTCAAAGAAAAATCGACAGAAATGATGATCCTTATGGAAAGCGATCAAAACAACACAAGCGAAAGTGAGGAGGACGCAATTCCTGATGAACGCTTGCGCCTCATCTTCACGTGCTGCCATCCAGCACTGGACCCACACACCAGCGTGGCCCTCAGCCTGCGCACCTTGTGTGGCCTCACCACACCTGAAATTGCCCGTGCCTTTGTGGTGAGCGAGGAAGCCATGGCCCAGCGTTTGGTGCGGGCCAAGCAAAAAATTTCTAAAGCCGGGATTGCTTATGAAGTTCCAGAAATAACGGACTTGCCGCGCCGAATGGAATCCGTGCTCAGCACAATTTACCTCATGTTTAACGAAGGCTATGCAGCAACAACGGGTTCAGAACAATTGCGTGTAGACCTGTGCGAAGAAGCACTGCGCCTTGCGCACTTGGTCAAGGGCCTTTGTCCCGATGAGTCAGAAGCGGCAGGGTTGCTCGCATTGTTGTTGCTCACTCACGCCAGAAGGAATGCGCGTAAATCCAAAACTGAATCTTATATTCCGCTAGAGGAACAAAACCGCGCGTTGTGGGATTACGTTATGATAGCCAAGGGTGAAGCATTATTGGTCAATACACTTAAATTGGGTGCCATTGGCCCCTATCAGTTGCAAGCGGCCATCAGTGCCGTTCATGCCGGAGCGACATCGCACCAGAAAACTGATTGGAGTGAGATCGTGCTGCTTTACGAAAAACTCTACGATCTCTCAGAAAACCCAATTTACCTGCTTAATCGAGCGGTCGCTCTATCATTTTTATCAAATCCAAACAAAGCGTTGATCGAGCTTAACAATCTTTCATCTGAACTGCAAAATTATCAACCCTATCACGCTGCAACCGCCGATTTGCTGCGCCGTATTCAAAATTACCCAGAAGCGCGGCTTGCGTATGACAAAGCCATTTCCATGAGCAACAATCAAGCCGAACGCAGCTTCCTCACACGCAAACGTGCCTTGCTCCATTCATAACTACGTACCACTACACAGAGCCAAGTTGTTAGGTTATATCCCAGTCCACGACTCCGTAGCTCAGCTGGATAGAGCAACGGATTTCTAATCCGTAGGTCGCAGGTTCGAGCCCTGCCGGGGTCGCCAATTCATTCATCATTCGTTAATTCGCATATGTGAGTTCATCGAGAGGCCAGCATTGATGCGCGGCATTGATTCGATGAACCCATGATCAAAGCTTTCATATTTGCTGTTTCACTGATCGCAATTTCAATCTCTCCAGTTTGCGCCAAGAGCAAAAAATCAGCAACGCCCAGTTTGCGTGATCAAATCACCACGGGCGCCATTGATTTAGCCAAAGAGGCCATCCAAACCCGCCTTTCCCGCGTTCCCGCTGAAGGCACTATTGAAATTGCCTTTGCACCTTATCCGCAACGCTCCGCGCAACGCCTTGTTGAAAAAATAATTGACGCGTCTAACACATCCGTGATCATCGCCGCCTATCAAATGACGTCAAAACCGATTGCCGATGCCTTATGTCGCGCCGCTGCCCGCGGCGTGGCTGTAACAGCAGTGTTAGATCAAAAATCAAATCCCCACGGACCGTCAAATTCCAAACGGGATTATCTTTCCGAGTGTGGTGTTGCTGTGCGCGGCGATTCACGTTACCCCATCATGCATGATAAGTTCATTGTGGTTGATAACAAGCACGTTGAAAAGGGCTCGTTTAACTACAGCTTTGCAGCAGCGGAAAGAAATGCCGAGAATGCGATAGTGATCTGGAATAATCCAACACTGGCAACGAAATATGCCGAAGAATTCGATCGTTTATTTGCTGAGGCCCAAGATTAAGAATGATAATAATTGTAAAAGATTCAAATGGCACCGAACTCAAAGACGGTGACAATGTTATTTTAATTAAAGATCTCAAAGTGAAAGGTGCCAACACCACCTTGAAGCGCGGCACCATGATCAAGGGCATCCGCTTGACCGACGACGAAGACGAAATCGATTGCCGTCACGAAAAAATCAAAGGTCTCGTTTTGCGCACCGAGTTTGTAAAAAAAGCCTGATTACTCCGTCACAAAATCTTTACATTGAGGTGCAGGTGTTGCACCCCATGGCATCAGCGGCACTGTTGAAGTGGAGTTTTGTGGCGAGCCATCAATTAATTTATCGGTATAGCTCAGATAGACCAGCACATTGCGCTTGGGGTCACAGCCGCGCACGATGTGCATGGTTTTGAAAAAGAATGAGCGGCGCTGTTCATAAATATCAACGCCTTGCGCGAACTTAGCTTTGATGGTTGCAGGCCCAACTTGGCGGCAGGCCAGCGATGTCTCAGAACGTTGTTCGGCAAAACCAGCCCAGCCACTCCATCCGCCTTGCTCCGGCACTGTGAAATAACACGCCACACCATCCACCTGCGGATCATCAATCACATAAGTAGCCAGCTTCGCATCGGGCGATAAAAGATGAAACACAGTATTTTTTTTGAAAATCAACTCAGGATCTTCCGCCTGCTGCGCATGAGCAACGCCCGTTAACATTAGTGCGCTGGCTAAAACCGTGGATGCAATTTTCATGTTCATCTCCCGTGTTGCGCAGAATGTGGTGTACAATAATTTGAAATCAAGGGACGCTACTCAAACGTGCAAACCCAGCCCCAAGATCAGCTATCAAATCCTTTGGGTCTTCAAGCCCGATATGAAACCGCAAGCATGGTCCCTCCGCAGTCCAGGTCGTAGCTGTACGGATGGGCTTGAACGGCACCACCAAACTCTCAAACCCACCCCAGCTAAATCCCATACCAAAAAGTTGCAATCCATCCAGCATAGCGGCGATTGCCCCTTGAGGTTTTGGTTTAAGAACCACTGAGAAGAGACCACAGGCACCAGTAAAATCGCGCTTCCACATTTCATGTCCGGGCGCATTTGAAAGCGCAGGATAGAGAACCGTATCCACCGCCTCTTGGCCGCGCAGCCATTCGGCGACAGCGGTGGCATTGCGCTGATGGCGTTCTAACCGCACATCTAAAGTGCGAAGCCCGCGAAGCGCCAGATACATATCATCGGGCCCGGCAAAAAGCCCCATGGTTTCGAACACTTCTTTGAATTGCGGCCAACACTTTTCATTGCATACCACCGATCCCAACATTGCATCCGAATGCCCAACAATATATTTAGTGGCCGCCTGCACAGAAACATCACAGCCATGGGCAAAGGCTTTGAAATAATGTCCTGCACTCCAAGTGTTATCGATCATCGCAATAGCACCCGCCGCATGAGCAGCCCCGGCAATTGCGGCCACATCCTGAACTTCCATGGTTTGCGAGCCCGGGCTTTCACAATAAACCACTTTGGTATTGGGTTTGATTAATGAAGCTATGCCTTTGCCAATCAGCGGATCATAATAAGTGGTCTCAATGCCAAGGCCTTTCAGCATTGTGTCGGCGAGCTTGCGTGATGGATAATAAGCTGTGTCTGGCATCAACAAATTGTCGCCAGATTTGAGAAAGGCCAGCAAAGCTGCGGTGATGGCCGCCAAACCTGAAGGCGCAATCTTGCAATCATAACCACCCTCTAACGCAGCAATGGCAGTTTCCAAAGCCCGCGATGTCGGCGTGCCATGACGGCCATAAGTGTAGGGTTGCTTTCGATTGGTCAGACTATCAGTATCAGCAAATAAAACCGTGGAGGCATGATATACTGCGGGGTTCACCATGCCGTGTTCGTTGAAGTCACGCGCTGCCGTCACCAATCGTGTCGCGGGTTGGAGTTTTGCGGGGAGGGGATTTTTGCTCATAACCCAATCTTATAGGGGCCATGGTGTTTCCAACACAACTGCTTTAAGGGCTGCGTTCAATCCACATTTTTTGAAAAGATAGTCCATTGCCATTTCCCGAAACTCTTGCCCCAATCTCACGCGCCTTAACTGAGCGCAAATATGAAGAACCAACTCCGGTTCAGCTTGCTGTGCTTGAAGCCAAAGCCGAAGGCCGCGATATGGTGGTCTCGGCGCAAACTGGCTCCGGCAAAACCGTGGCTTATGGCCTAGCAATCGCCACCACACTGCTCGGCGATAAATTGCGCTTCGAAAATGAAGCCGATCCGCTGGCCCTCATCGTGGCTCCGACACGCGAGCTTGCACTTCAAGTGGAGCGCGAACTGGCTTGGCTCTATGCCTATACTGGGGCTCGAATTCTCTCATGCGTCGGCGGCATGGACCCCAACCGTGAACGCCGACGCCTGCATGATGGTGCACATATCATCGTCGGCACCCCCGGTCGTTTGCGCGACCATCTTGAACGCGGCGCATTGAAGATCAATGACCTCAAAGCCGTAGTACTCGATGAAGCCGACGAAATGCTAGACCTCGGTTTCCGCGAAGATCTCGAATTCATTTTGGAAGCCACACCAAAAGAGCGTCAAACTTTGATGTTCTCGGCCACCATGCCAAAGCCCATCGCTTTGCTGGCAAAAAAATATCAGCGCGATGCCTTGCGCATCGAAGCCAAAGGTTCCGAACGTGCCCATGCTGATATTGAATATCGTGCAATGCGCGTTGCCCCCAATGAAGTGGAACACGCTGTTGTCAATGTGCTGCGCTTTGTTGAATCGCAAAGTGCAATTGTGTTCTGCAACACGCGTGATCATGTGCGCCATTTGTACGCCACACTTTCTGAACGTGGCTTCTCGGCTGTAAACCTTTCGGGCGAACTCAGCCAAGCTGAACGCAACCACGCCCTGCAAGCCTTGCGCGATGGTCGGGCCCGCGTCTGCGTGGCCACAGATGTTGCCGCCCGTGGTATTGATCTACCCAACCTCAATCTTGTCATCCACGCTGATTTGCCGAATGATGCAGAAACCTTGCAGCATCGCTCCGGTCGCACCGGCAGAGCCGGGCGTAAAGGTGTGTCCGTTCTCCTTGTGCCCCTGTCCCGTCGCCGTAAAGCCGAGCAAATGTTGGCCGCCGCAAAAGTCAGCCCTATTTGGAGCGGCCCACCCTTGGCAGAAGATATTCGCAAGCTCGATCAACAACGCATGTTGCAAGATCCAATACTCACTGCCGTAAACTCGGAAGAAGATTTGGAAATGGCGCGTTCAGTTTTGGCTAATCGTCAACCTGAGGAAATTGCCGCAGCTTTGGTGCGCATTTATCGTTCGCGCTTGCCAGCTGCCGAAGATGTGTTTGATCCAGGCCCCGGCAACAACCGGGGTCCAAGTTCTGATTTCCGTGAAGCCAAACCTTTACGCCGCAAAGAATCGTCTGATACAGGCCCGCGTGATTTCACCTGGTTCAAATTGGATATTGGCCGTAAGAACAATGCCGATCCTAAATGGCTGCTACCCATGATTTGCCGCCGTGGCCATGTGACCAAACCTGACATTGGCGCAATCCGCATCAACGAAAACGAAACCCGTTTCGAAATCGCCAATCATGCTGCTGAAAAATTTGCAACGGCAATGTTGATAGCCGATAAGGACGATGTTGCGATTTCACGGTTAGATGGTGCAGCCCCTGCGCCAAAATCTGAACGTAAGCGCAGCTTTGAACGTACCGATGGCTTTAAACCAAAACCGCGTGCAGAGGCCCCAACTGCTTATGAAGACCGCAAACCCCACGATGCCGATGTAAAGCCGCGCTATGATGCCAAAAAATCCTTGACAGATAAGCCAAAGTTCAAGCCAAAATTCGAGGGCGGTAAACCCAAATTTGCGGGTAAACCCAAGGAAGGCGGCTTCAAAGTGAAGAAGGCCCCGTGGGATAAGAAGAAGTAAGCATGTCTGAAATGTCGCCGCTCGCCAAATTTCTTTTGCACATCTTGCGCAATGGAAGCATTGGTTCTGCGGCACTTCTCGTTCTCTTTGCAGGCATCTCCATCTACCAAAAAATTACCCCAGGCGGGCATCTGGCGATGACCAGACAGGATTGGAGCTTCCTTGCAGTACTTGGCACATTGTTATTCTTGGCGCTCTATCTGGTGCGCGCCATTGCCAAGGAAATTAGGGACCATGAGAAATAAAATCTCCCGGGCGATGGAATAAGAGGCAATTTGCAAGCGTCTATAAATGACAGGCCTTGGTCAATTTGGCAATTCAGCCATGTTGCATCAGAGCCGTTTGTAGCAAGGAGATATCCTATGAATAAATCCATGGCGCGAACAGCGCTTGCGTTCACCACACTTCTTTTCATTGCCACAGCGAGCCATGCTACGACCATGTTGACGGATAAGGCGGGTATGACACTGTATGTTTTCGACAAGGACGTTGGCGGCGTGTCAGCCTGCTATGATGCTTGCGCCGTTAAGTGGCCGCCCTATCTTGGCAAAGCAGATGATAAGCTCACCGAAGGTTGGACTTTGGCCAAGCGCACCGATGCAACACTGCAATGGGCCTATGATGGAAAACCAGTTTACTTCTTTCAAGGCGACAAGAAAAAAGGCGATATGACGGGCGATAAAATGGGTGGTGTTTGGCACGTAATAGTTGAATAATTAGCAACTCACTCGATTAAAATGGCGCACTGCAACAAAGTTATTGTGCAGTGCACCATTTTGTGGTAAATGGCTCCAAATTAAATTGGAGAGCCCGCAATGACTACCATTATTAATAACTATAACGAAGATACAATCCGCGCCCTTGCCCATCAAAAGTGGATCGACGAAGGCAAGCCTGATGGCTGTGATGAAATTCATTGGCAATGGGCTTTGGCTTCGCTGACGGCATCAGCTTTGAGTCCGACCACAAAAGCCATAAGTGCGGACGATATCTCTCTGATCGACGGTATTGGCCCTAAAATTACTAAGCAACTCGCAACTGAAGGCATTACAACACTGAGCCAAATCGCTGGCTTAACTGCCGCTGCCCTCGCAAAACTCGACACAAAGCTTGTCCTAAAAGGCCGCAGCGCCCGCGAAGAGTGGATTGCTCAAGCCAAAGAACTTTTGGCTGGCAAAGCCCCTCGCGCCCAGGGCGATCAAGCCAAAGCGGCGAAGGCAACATAATAGAATTTGGGACTTGGAATGACCGGGCGCAACCGCATCTGGTGCAATCTATACAAATAATTACAATTTTTACATTTTTATGTTGCGAACGATACTGATAACACCGTGGAAAATTTGTTGTGCGGTGGACTATGCTTTTAGATTATCTCATTCGCGTCAATCGCAAGTGGAAACTCCGCATAGCAGGTAGGTTTTTATGGAATTATCTCTATTACTATCCTGACTCTGCGAAATGGGTAAGGTTTATTCACGAACTATATTTGAGGCACGGTTTCAGCCACGCCCCCATCCTTCTAGTTCGCAAAAAATGTTACTTTAAATATCTAATCCGAGATCTGTCTTTTGCAGATCGTGTGCGCCGTATAGAAGACCATTATAACGTGGCCAGCAAATTATTTTCTAATGATTTTATGAAAACCATTTTAGCGATGGATGAGACTGTACTGGCGAAGATCACTGGTAAATCCGGTAAATCATATGAGTTCTATTTTGGTCAACGTCCGGAGCTTTCGTCGGAGGGCGAATTGAGTGTTTTCTTGCGTGAATTGGGTGCAATTGAAAACCTTGCAACGCTCACTTTCACATTGAGCCGTATCGGCACAAACACCAAAATAACAATTGGTGGTCTGCAAGGACCAAGGGCCAAGAATGCAAAAGCTTCGATAGTTGATGCCACTCGGGATCTTCATGGACTAAGGCCAAAAAGCGCCGTTATTTTTGCTCTTTATGGAATCTTGGGATGTCTAAAAGTCGCAGATTTAGAAGCTGTGAGCCTCGCCAACAATCCCTCTAAGCGAATAGGAAAAACTTTTTTTGCCGACAATGACAGCTTTTGGAGTGAATTTGCTGAACGCAACGCCATTTCAAACAATTTTATTCTGCCTAAGGTGCTCCCTGAAAAAGCAATCGGAGATGTTGTGGTCAAGAAAAAAAAGCTCTGGTTGGTGCGGCAAGATTTGAAAAAGTTGATAACCAGCAGTGCCGATTACAATCTTGCTAAGGCGATGGGTGTTTTCTCGCATTAGTGCGTTAGCAAGAGAAAAAGTTTTTTCGAAAATAAAATTGAACTTGGAACTTTTGACAAGGTACTGAGTTGTGCTTACGAGAACGCGTTCCATAAATTAAATTTGATCTCGGGCTGATGTCCTTCGTTCTCACAGGATATCAGGTCGAACCAAAAGAGGAAAAAATGAAAAACATTATTTTAGCAGGACTAATAGCAGCCACAGGAACACTGTTGATATTTGCCCCCGCGCAGTCGGCACCCGTGATGAAGCATTCGATGTATTGCAGGAATAACATCTATGATCCTTTGTGTATGGATAGCAATATGTTCAAGATGCGCACGATGATGATGAGCATGACGAAAGAAAAAGTTATGACCAATCGTTCAAAATATTGTCGTAATAATTTGGCCGATCCAATTTGCGACAAGAAGATGATGAATAACACGATGGGCTTTTGATTTTTTGCTATTCTAGTTCCCAACATTAGGCCCTTTGCTCACGGCAAAGGGCCGATTTCTTTTCAAATTTCTGCAGCAGAATGAATGAAGCAGTTTTTAAAACTATAAAATTGCCATATGTTAAGGCTTCAAAGTCGAGCACGCGGCGCCCATGCAAATTCTAGATTCGGACAACGCATCACTCTTCAAAGTCGATCTCGCTTTGGTTTTAGCGGTTGATTGCTCAAGTAGTGTTGACGCCGGTGATTTTCAACTTCAACGCATAGGTATATCAGCAGCTCTTCGTAATGCCCCCTTGCTGGCTGCTATCAAGGCCGGTCCAAATCAGCGGGTCGCCATGACACTTATTTTATGGGCGAACCGCAGATCTCAAATTGTTGCCGTGCCATGGCGTATTATCGGCGACAAGAATGATATCGAAGGCTTTGCCGAAGAAGCTGAACAGGCTACTCGCAATGGCTTATCTGGCGGCACGGGATTGGCAGCCGCGCTGGACTTCTGCGTTCATATTATTCAAGTGCTGCCGTTCATGGCAGCAAGGCGTACCATTGATGTGTCTGGCGATGGCGAGGACAATGAAGACGGAGACGTGGACACGGCTCGCCTGGCTGCTGCAGCGTTGGGCATCACCATTAATGGCCTGCCGATCATCGACGGTTCGCCGCGTATCGAAAACTATTACCGTGCCCACGTCATAGCGGGTCCCGGCGCTTTTGCCATTCCAGCGATCAATATCCTCGCATTCAGCACTGCCATGACACAAAAATTACTGCGTGAGATACAAGATCAAAACGTCTGAGTTTAAGCTCATATCCGTTGCCCCTTGATCCAAGCCTCTCAACCCCTTATTCCACCCCCAAATCAAGGGTCATTACATGTTAGAAGCTGCCAAGCGTATTGCGGATAAGAAAGATTGGATTAAAGGCGCCACGGGCGACTGGGAGATTATTATTGGGCTAGAAGTTCACGCCCAAGTCACTTCCAAATCCAAGCTGTTTTCTGGCGCGTCGGCTGAATATGGCGGCGCCCCCAATGATCATGTGTCGATGGTGGATGCCGCCATGCCCGGCATGTTGCCCGTGATCAATGCATTCTGCGTGGAGCAGGCAGTGCGCACGGGGCTTGGCCTCAAAGCCCAGATCAATAATTATTCAGTGTTCGATCGCAAAAATTATTTCTATCCAGATTTGCCGCAAGGCTATCAGATTTCACAATTCAAGCAGCCGATAGTGGGCGAGGGTGTTGTGACTATCGATTTGGATGATGGCAAGTCGATCCAGGTGCGTGTTGAACGCTTGCATTTGGAACAGGACGCCGGAAAATCACTGCATGACCAACACCCCAATATGAGCTTTGTTGATCTCAACCGCTCGGGCTGCGCGTTGATGGAAATTGTCTCAAAGCCCGATATACGCTCGGCTGATGAGGCCAAAGCTTACGTCACCAAACTACGCCAAATTATGCGTTATTTAGGCACTTGCGATGGCAACATGGAGCAGGGCTCAATGCGCGCCGACGTGAACGTGTCAGTGCGCAAGCCCGGCGATGCCTTCGGCACACGTTGTGAAATCAAGAATGTGAATTCCATCCGTTTCATGGGTCAGGCCATCGAGTATGAAGCCCGCCGCCAGATTGGCATAATTGAAGATGGCGGCAAGATTGA
>JANMWK010000003.1:0-5492 GCA_031393975.1 Hyphomicrobiales bacterium | reverse complement strand
CCAAGCTCGCCCAGATCAAGTGCATCTATAAACGCCTCGATCACCCGAACTGGATTATCTTCACCCACATAATCATCCAGAGATTCCGGCAACAACAACGATTGACTGCGGTCTTCGCCTTCAACAAAACGTCCCATGATCTATCTCCAAATCACGAAAACATTCTATCACATCCGAACGTTTTTACACAGCCTCGGCCAGAAGCAGTCATTGCGATCATTCGGGAATGCCTGCTGCTAGTAGCGCTTCGCGCAAGTGGCCTTCATCTTCGGGACGTGAATATGGGACCAGTGCGTGCATTATTTCTATGCTCAAATCAGATCGGACCTGCAAAGCTCGTCCAAGTGCTTGTTTTGCAGCTTCTGACTTTCCCAACTTCTGCAAGCTTGCTGCTGCTATGGCTAAAGTATGGAAGCGTAGTTTCGATGCGCGCGCCAGTTGGTTGGCCGCCAAATCATAACTGCGTGCTGTAAAGTAAGCTAAGGCAAACTTCTCATGAACCCATGAGGGATTGAAGTACGGGTCGGTTCGGCTCGCTTGTGTGAACCAAGAGATCGCCTCATCGGGCTTTCCCACTTGGATAAGCAAACTTCCGTAGTTAAACATCGCAAAAAGGTTATTAGGATTAAGTTTCATGGCACGTGAAATATGTTCCGCCGCCAACTCGGTTTCTCTGCAAGCAATCAGAATTCGGCCAAGAATTGATTGGCAAGTGCTGTCATTAGGGTCAATTTCAACCGCCTTGCGCGCATGCGACAAAACACTATCAAGAACTTCATTGGTGATTTTTGCTTGATCGGCAACTTCGCGCAATCCGACCGCTGCAAGTAGTGCGTAGGCTGTAGCGTACTCCGGGTCCAAACGGATTGCCGACTCGAGCAACCGCCGTACCTCTACTTTCGCACCTGGAGACTCCCAATTAAGAGAGTTCGCCTGTAGCAACAATTCATAGGCTGCGAGTGATGCAGGCGGCTTCAGCCGGGCATGATAAACACTATCATCTGCCACCCGCCCAACCAGCGTACCAACAATTGTTTGCACCAACTCGTCCTGAATCTTGAAAAGATCGGTCTCGGGTACGTTGTACGTCTCTGCCCAAACCTGCTTCACCGACTTTGTTTCGCAGAGCTGAGCCGTTATCCGCAAATTGGCGCCTGAACGACGGACACTCCCAACAACAACGAATTTTGCGTCGAGAGCTCGGCCCGCTTCCGACGCATCAACATCACCACGATACCTGAAAGTCGAATTGTGTGACACAATAAAGAGCGATTTGAAGCGCGTGAGCGCCGTGATGATGTCTTCACTTATGCCATCCGCAAAATACTGCTGGTCAGGATTGCTTGACAGGTTGGTGAATGGGAGGACAGCAATTGAAGGTCGCTCTGTCGTCTTGCCCCCAACCTCATCAACAGACTTTGGTGGCCTTGCAGAATCAGTTTGTTTCGAAAGGATTGAATTGCGCAGCTGGAGGGTTTCGGCGGCGGGCGACACAGCAAATTCTTTCGCAAGGAGATTTTTACACTCCTCAAACTGTTGAAGTGCCAACCCCTTTTCTCCAACCGCATGATAGGCCGCCATCAATGCCCGCTGCGATGCTTCCCGCAATGGGTCAAGTTCAACAAGCTTTTTCGCGAATGTAAGACGAGCTGCTGATTCGCCATATGATGAAAGGCGTTCAAAAACGAGAATTGCAGTATCCAAGATGTGTCGGCGCTCGGTGCTGAGCCATTGTTCAAATGCCTCCTCTTTGAGTGTGACATCTGAGAGAAGTTCACCTTGGTAAAGGCCCGCGCCGCACGTCAATATTGTCAAATCGTCACTGCTTGCACACGACAAAAATTCCAAAACATCAACAGAAAGAACTTGGCGGTCGAGGCCAACACGGTCATCTTCTGTTTTTAGGCAGATTGCCGAGGCACCAAGTTCCTTGCGCATGACGGCTAAAGACTGCCGAAGGCTGGAACGTGCTTGCTCCTCCGCCCGATCACCCCATAAGAGACCGCACAATTGCTCGCGCGTTAGGAAGCCGCCCTTTGACATCGCGAGGATAGCCAATAGTGCCCGATTCTTTTTGGTAGTTACGTGACATGTTTGCCCATCGGGGTTAGCAAACCCAAACTCTCCCAAAAGCCTCAGTTTTGAAGTCGGCACCGCCATCCTGTCTCAACCTCGTACCAAAACCCGTTCGTTTTCCCGCATTTTTTGCACCATTTTACGTCGATTTTACGGTTGTCTTGCGGGCGTTTTCCGCAAGAGTTCTAGGGTTTTGTCATCAGCTGCACCACGTGGCTGCGACATTTGAAAGGAAAACCACCATGACCGCGACATCCATCTTCCTCTCGGGTTCTTTCGTAAATAGTCCTCCTCGCAACGGCATCACTTCAGGTCTGGCTGGCTGCATCAGAAAGGCGCTAGCCGATTACCGTGCGCGGAGAACAAAAATGCAAACGATACGTTATCTTCGAAGCCTTGACTCCGCAACCCTTGATGACATTGGTGTGGATGTCCACGCCTTGCGCGCTCCATTTGCTAGAATTGTGCGGGCCAACACCTATGTAATCGGCATCGCGACTTTCAGCTTGACGCGTGGCTCCTGTTTATGAGGCTTATCGTGACAATGATAGAAAAAGTGGCATCCTCTATAGCTCTTTCGCAGGGTCGTCATGATTGGCAAAATCATGTTGCTTCAGATCGTGCAGCAGTTTTGGCACTCAGTGAGCCAAGTGTTGAAATGCTCAACGCAGCACTCCCCGATTGTCCTGATTGGGGCTATCTTCCCGACGAGTGGAGCGCGATGATTGCATATGTTGCCAATGAACAGCTGGGAGAACACCAATGACTTCAGTTAACGAATATCACGGCATCTTTGACCTCACCGGAAAAAAAGCAATCGTTACCGGTGGCTCGCGCGGGATCGGCAAAGCATTGGCAGAAGGGCTTGCTGCCCACGGAGCCGATGTCGCCATAATAGTAAAAACAACAACGGATCGCGCTGAGGGCGTGGCCTCCAAAATTCGTGCCGCTGGTCGTGATGCAATGGTGATCAAGGCTGACGTCTCCAAGGAAGTTGATGTTGCGCGCATGGTGGCAGAGGTTATGGCGCGTTGGGGCCGTATTGATATTCTCGTCAATAACGCCGGTATTGTCTTGCCTGCCAACGCAGAGAACTGCAGCCTGGTGGATTGGCGCGAGACAATGTCTGTCAATCTTGACGGGGTGTTTTTGTGCTCACAGGCCGTAGGGCGGCAGATGATCACTCAAAAATCGGGTGCCATTGTCTCGATTGGATCCATGTCTGGGCGGATTGTCAATTGGCCGTTCCGTCACGCCGCATACAACGTCTCGAAGGCGGGCGTGCACATGCTGACCAAATGTCTAGCCACTGAATGGGCCGAACATGGCATTCGTGTAAATGCTCTCGCTCCAGGGTACATTCGTACCGAACTCACCGACAAAGTTCTGGAATCTCATCCCGATGTGGTGAAAAACCACTGGGCGGCTGGGGCGGTGCAAAATCGCATTGGAGCGGTTGAGGAACTTGTTGGGGCCACAGTTTACCTCTGCTCGGGCGCGGCAAGCTTTACGACAGGTGAGATTATTACAATTGATGGCGGCCTAACACTACGGTGACTACGGTGACTACGGTGACCACAATGCGACAAAAACCACCGCCAGACGGACGCTTTGAGGGTCGACGTGTTGTTGTGACACAATGCCAAGATTTTATGGGGCCGGCGATCACGTCCTCCTTCAATCAAGAGGGCGCAGCCGTTCTTGCAGATAGCTGGAATCTCCATTCACCTGGGTCTTCGGAAGCACTGATTGCCCAAGCAGGTCATATCGACATTCTGGTTTTGAATCTTATGCTTCGCAATCCGCGCACCAGCCTTTTGGAAACAACGGATGCACTTTGGGAAGCTCAATTTGAAGCCACAGTACATCCGTTATATCGCCTCATTTGTGCTGTTCAGCCGCAAATGATCGATCGACGCGCGGGGGAAATTGTTGCCATCGGCAGTAATAATGGTTTGCGCGGGATTGCTCCAAGGTCTGCATATTCTGCGGCACGTGGGGCCCAGCTATCCTACGTGAAGGCCGCAGGCTTTGAGCTTGCGGAGCACAATGTCCAGATCAACGCGGTAGCCAAGAATTTTGTTTCCAACCCAAGTTCATACCCAGAAGAAATCACTTCGAGTCCTGGATTTGCGCAATGCTTGGCCGAAGTACCGGCAGGAAGAGTTGCCGAAGGCTGGGAGAGTGCCGCTCTCGTTCTTTTTTTGGCAGGGTCTGAAAGTGATTTTTTTGTGGGGCAGGTTTTCTCTTTCTCAGGCGGCTGGCAAACATAGGAGGTTGCAGATGGTAGGTAGACTTGATGGTAGACGAGCCGTGGTAACCGAGGCGGATGACTTTATGGGCCCGGCAGTTGCAGAGCTCTTTCGCGAGGAAGGCGCGCAAGTCTTCACCGACAAACGTGATTTGACAGCACCCGGTGCTACCGAAGCGCTCATTACAGAAGCTGGTCGAGTTGATATCCTAGTTATTAATCTGTCTATTCCAAACCCACGTGCGCTTGCCCACGACACGACTGATGCGCAATGGGAAATGGTGTTTGATCGCATCGTCCACCCGATGCACCGCCTTACCCGCGCCGTGCTTCCGCAAATGATTTCTCGACGCGCTGGAAAAATTGTTGTGGTTGGAAGTGCTTCGGCGCTGCGTGGTACACCAAACCGGAGTTGCTATGGCGCAGCGCGTGGTGCGCAACATGCTTATGTCCGCAATGTTGGTCTGGAAGTTGCGCCACACAACGTTCAGGTCAACGCGACCGGTCAAATATTTGTTGAAAACCCAACCTATTTTCCTCCTGAAGTCATTGGTACACCTGAGCTCGAAGCACGATTACGTGATGTCCCTGCGCGACGCCTTTCCACCAGTCGGGAAGCGGCGGCATTTATCCTCTATCTTGCAGGGAGCGAAAGCGACTTCATTTCTGGCCAGATATTCGCATATGCGGGAGGCTGGGTGGTATAGGTGGCGGCCATGCTTCGGATTTGAGAGACCGCATGGTCTGATTAGTATGAAAACTTGGACAGGTCTGATCTAGCGACGGCACACATACGTTTCATTTTAATCTCCCTGGATTAGAAATGATCTCGGGGTCAAACGCCCCCGGTTCCATTGTTTAACGATCATGTCCGCTTTGGGTCGAGGCTGTGTAAAAACGAATATTTAAACGACGCTTCAAATGGTTTGCTTGGTTGGCAGGCGATTATTTTTTGATTTGGCCACCTTGAAAAGTTGAACGCGCAAGGTACTCAGGCTCTGATGGCCTTGATGAGCGGCGCAACGCCGAATATCTGGATCATGCGCTTGATGTTATAAGCGAGAATGTGAAGGCTTATCTCGGTTTTGACTTTTGCGAGTGTCTTGGTGAGAAAATGGGTCGCCCCCATCCAGGCCTTGAGGGTGCCGAAGGGATGTTCGACGGT
>JANMWK010000201.1:0-2285 GCA_031393975.1 Hyphomicrobiales bacterium | reverse complement strand
CAAAGCACAGCTTGATAAAAAAGGCATCCCCACCCGTGTGGTCTCCGTGCCATCCATGGAACTCTTCGAGCGCCAATCGAAGGCCTATAAAGCATCCGTCCTCGGCACCGAAAAAATCCGCATCGCCATTGAAGCCGGTGTCAAAACCGGCTGGGAAAAATTCATCGGCGACAACGGGCATTTCATCGGGATGACCGGGTTTGGAGCAAGCGCTCCGGCTGAGGTGCTGTATGAGAAATTTGGCATCACGGCGAAGGCCGTGGTGAAGGCGGCAATGAAGTGAACTGCAACAAGTCTTGACAATGCGCCGCAGTGTGTATAAATACACACCATGAATAGCCGTGAAGTATTGTGGCTATTAAATGCAGCAGGTTGGGTGCAGGTGGCACAAAAAGGCAGCCATATACAGCTCAAACACCCAAAATTACTGGGTCGAGTGACTGTGCCTCATCCCAAGCAAGAGGTTCCAATCGGCACGCTGCGATCAATCGAGAAACAGTCACAGATGAAATTGAGGTAGCCATGTCTGAATATATTGCTCTCATCCACAAAGATTTTGGTTCAGGTTTTGGCGCAAGCTTCCCGGACTTGCCCGGCTGCATTTCTGTTGCTGAGACGCTGGAAGAATTGCGACCAATGATTGAGGAAGCGCTGGGCTTTCACGTCGAAGGCATGATTGATGATGGCGAAGCCGTGCCTGAACCAAGCACGTTGGACGAAATATTGAAGGCGGAAGGCTACGCCGATGCAGTTGCCGTGATGGTTGTGAAAGCGCCAGAACTGGCCGAAGCCACGGTGCGCGTGAACATCACGCTGCCAGAAAAAACTTTAGCGCAAATCGACCGCAAAGCCGCGGCAAAGGGCATGTCGCGCTCAAGATTCTTGGTTCAGGCTGCGGAGCGGTGGTGAGCGAAGCGAGTGCAAGGAGTAATATGAGGTTTGATTTATTTAAATCGGATGCACGAGACTTAGATGGTCTTTCTGGCGTATTTGAACGAGATGAAGATACGGCATATTTCTATCTTTATGATAGCAGGATACCAAACGACAAGAAAATCTTGGGAGCAATAAATGTGTCGGAGCGACTCCAAAATGTCTCCGAAACCGAAATCAGTATCAAGTTGAATGCCGATCAAACACATGTGCGACTTTATTCTCGTGATGAATTAATTGCATCTTTTCGGTTACCTGAAACCAGGTAGAAAATGAGAAAACAGTCAAACTTGACCTCACCTCACCCCGGCACCATCGTTTTGCATGATTGCATTGAACCATTAGGCATTAGCATCACCGACGCAGCAGCGGCCCTTGGTGTTTCGCGCAACTCTTTGTCTGAACTCGTAAATGCTAAACGCGGCATCTCTCCGGAAATGGCGGTGCGTCTTTCAAAAGCATTCGGCGGTAGCGCCGAAAGCTGGCTGACCCAACAGCTTCATTACGACCTAGCGCAAGTTTCAGCCGATAAAATTAAAGTGCGGCGTTTAGAAGTGGCTTAGCTGCAAACTGCGCTCGCCTCTTCCCTCTTAACAACATTTGATGTACGCCCCTCACAAAATCCACAGGAGCAATACATGCCAGCATTCCGCACTCTCGACGATGTTAATGTTTCCGACAAAAAAGTTGTCATCCGCCTCGATCTTAATGTGCCAATTGCCGATGGCATGGTGACCGACACCACCCGCATCGACCGTGTCATCCCCACATTAAAAGAGCTGCTGAAAAAAGGTGCTGCCGTCATCATACTCGCCCACTTTGATCGGCCAAAGGGCAAAGTGGTTCCAGAAATGTCATTAAAGCCAGTTGCCCCCGCGCTCGAAAAAGCCCTTGGCCACAAAGTGCATTTCCATTTCACCGATTGGCAATCCGCCCCTCACATCCATGCCAAACCTGGCGATGTGGTGCTGATGGAAAACACCCGCTATCATGCAGGCGAAGAAAAAAACGATCAAGGCTTTGCCAAAATGCTTAGCGGTCTTGGCGATATTTTTGTGAATGATGCATTCTCGGCCGCTCATCGTGCACACTCGTCCACCGAAGGCATCGCGCACATCATTCCGGCTTATGCGGGCCGCGCCATGGAAGCGGAACTCAAAGCCTTGGGCGCAGCACTTGAAACACCTAAGCGCCCAGTCATCGCCATTGTTGGCGGCGCTAAGGTTTCATCTAAGCTCGATCTCCTCAGCAACCTCATGAAAAAAGTCGAAGCCCTCGTCATCGGCGGTGCCATGGCCAACACATTCCTGTTTGCCAAGGGCAACCAAGTGGGCAAATCTCTTGTTGAAAAG
>JANMWK010000180.1:0-8135 GCA_031393975.1 Hyphomicrobiales bacterium | reverse complement strand
CCGAGATTTAACTCGCTTGTTGGCGTGAATTTCAACATTTCCGACTTGAATTCCTCTGTAATTGAAATGGAGATTTTTCGTGATCACATAGTTTTTACCCAAAACCTCTGAGAAAAAGGGCGCGCGACCGTGAGAGTCAGGCGCGCCCGGTGTCGAATTTGAGATTGTTTCGGTGAGAATGAAGCAGGATCGAAGCACTGTCATTTTGAATTCTCGCTTATTACGCTGTAGACCGTCGTGGCGACGTTATTTTCCGTCGTCATGACGTCACCCTTTTAAAAAGGATTGACGAAAATCATCGTCTGACGCCAACACGCTGTCTCGCTCTATGCTAGCTATTGAGGTTAGTTTTAATGAGTAGGCCAGTCATCAAAGTGAAACTGATCTTGTGGATTCACTCCTCGCCGCCCACCTCATCGATGAAACCCTTCATCTCGCGCAATAGTTCCGCAAAATGGAGTCGTTCCGCGATGTAGTTGGCACTGTAACGGCATTCTTGAAGGCGTGGCTATTGCCCTTCGGCGAACCCTTTGCCTTGCCACCGTGCGTCCGGCACCGCCCGTTCGGCATCGTGGGGGATTTGAATAGCGGCGCGTTGCGGGTTCGGGCGAGGCACCTTGGATCCAGGTGCATGGGTAATCTGCGACAAAATTTTTCGGGGCTGCAGCCTTGAGAGTCATGGCTATTCAGTTTAGGGCTTTCGGATCGTGTTCCCAAGAAGGAACTATTTATTGTAGTTGATGGTAAAATTTAAAGCTGGCGTACTCATGACAGTTTTTTTGACCGAGGGAATGTCATGCGGTAAAGGCGGCGAAGGCGGCTATTTAACAGCAACTACACGCCAGGCGGTACGACCATCGGCCTCCGCTTTCTGAAATTCAAAGCCTGCAACTATGCGATTGACATTTTTTTTCAACTGCCAACCCAGCTTCGAAGGATTGATCGCTCCGCTTTCTTCCACTGGAAATTCGCGCATTGCATCAAGCAGATTGGATGCGCCACACATCGTCTTCTCAATCGCCACGCGCACGGTTGTCGGGGCCGAGCCAAATAAAGCATGCCATTCGGTCATTAAACCACCGAGCGCATCGCCGTCAGGATCTTGGCGAACCTGTGTCAGCAAAGCCGTCGCCGGATCGGGGTGGCCCATCCACATAAGCGGATACCGACAGTAGTCCGACCACGGGCCCCCAAAGGTGACAATGCTGTCCACCGAAGCACGAGGCATCCCCGCGCTGCACCACGCTTGAATGATCGTTAGGACCGCCGCCACGTAAACACCGCGATTCTGGCGAACCCAATCGACCGGTGAGCCTTTGTAGGTCACCGTAGCCGGCGTCGCACGGCGCTGATCAATATGGATCGTCAGGACACGCCGCAGCAGGTCGCGGATCGGGCCTACATTATTCCCCGACCCCAGAAATAGGGTCCGGGTGCTAACTGTTGCCGTCTTGCTGACACCCAAAATCCGGTCTGTGATGTGCTCCGACGTTAACATGCGTTTGATGATGCCATGCGGTGTCCAGTCGGTGTCCATGTCGTCAAACTCCACCACCGCCGGGCTAGTGAGCAACAAAGACAACATGACCTTGGTGGCTTCTTCTGATGTAGTCGGATAGCTTACTTTGGCGTTGCCGCCCGGCCCGGCAAAGGCGCCAATCAGTTCACAAAGATAGGTTTTGCCGCTTCCCATGACGGGGGCTCGGACGTGAAACGCCGGTGCGTAGGGTAGTGAGGGTCGAACCACAGCAGTGAAGATCGCCGACAGTGCAGCAGCCTTGTCGGTTGGATCAACGAAATGAAACTCGTTGAGCAAATCCTCTAGCAAGGCCAGTGCTGCCCGCGCTGCGTCGAAAGTCGGCTCCGCCATGACAAACTGCCTTGGATCAAACACGCTGAAAAGCTGTGAGGTTTTATCGTAGCCAGGACAGGTAACTAATACCCCATCCGACTGCCGAAAATAAGGTTGCCGCGCTAAGCCAGATAACGGCAACAAGTAACGAAACTTCTGTGCATCGTAAAGAATGTTTGCATGCCGCGCAGGTGGATCACAACGAACCCAGTCTTTGGCACGCCCATCATATTTCTCCCAGATCGCCGCAACTGACAGCTCCCGCGTCAACGCCGGTGCAATGGTTGGAACAATTGACGGATCACCGCTGGTGGGGTCAGTTGCGATGGATACAATCAACCCTCCTGCCTGAAAGTGCCGTCCAAGATTAGCCAACTCCTTTTCGGCCGCATCCACCACGCGATCCAACTCTCCACCCACAATCCGTATTACAGGCTTATGCCGTGCCTCTGCTCCCCGCAACCCGAGTGTGTTAAGCAGGTCCCGGATGTGATAATCGTCTCGATGAGAGTGCTGGCAGCAAAAGCCGCCCACAGGATAACTCTCGTCGGGTTCAAAATAGGCAGCGCCCGTGTCGAGTTCGTCAGTATGCTCCTTCACCCAAGGGCAAGTGATGTCGTGCTTCCCAGACCCTAGCGGTGATTTGTAAAGCCCTCGGGCTTTCAGCGCCGTGACGACAGGGGCTTCGGCCGCCTTGGGTGTCAGAACCTCGTCAGCATCATTGTGAAAGCGGTGTGAAGTATCGTAAGAGGCCTCGGTTGGCTTTGTCTCTCTTTTGGGCCTGCCAGCCGGAGCCAGTTCTAATTGCAACTGCTCCACAATCTGCTGTGGGGTATAGCGCCTATCAGGCCGCCACTCGATCAGGCGACACTGAAATGGCACACCTAGTTCGACGGTATATTTGGGTTTACCGTTGATCGCCACCGGAAGACGCGCCCAGCGGCTCAGAGGTCCCGACGCACCTGCGTCACACAGACCTGCGCCAATCACAGCATTGAGTAAGCGCACAGCCACCGAACCCTCAGTGAGCGGTTCTGCGAGGATAATCCCGCCCTGATAATTGCCGGGGCTTGTCTCGATTAGCCAAGACAACTCAAATCCGTTCTGACTATCCAGCGGAACCTTAGTACCCAGGTCATCGAGCAACAAGAAATGACACGCAGCAAATTGGTCCTTACGTGCTCTGAATGAGCCATCAGCACCGGGATAAAAACTTGAACAACCGAGGTAGTTGTTGGTACCTTTGGTAAAACTATTTACCATCTGATCGGCACGAATAGCTGGCCATCCGCCCTCACTGGGATCACCGCTCTTTGACGAGACTGCCGCAAATGCTCCCACTGGTATGCGCGTAAGCACCGCCCCGACGAAGTCGGTATTAGTTACCTCAAAAACGCCGCCTTCGCCGCCTTTACCTGGTTCCGTCAGTTTGGTTGAGGAATCTGTCGGCAAAGCGAAAGCCATCGCTGTCGCACCCGTCAGATGCTCGCCACGCGCTGGTGCAATGCTTTCAGCGGTCATGATTTCCAACCCGGACATCAACTACGTTTACAGTTATCAACAGCTCAGCGCTCGTTACTGAGCTAGGTGCTCGGATGGCACGATCGGGCGAAGCGCTTGTCGCCCAATCGATCATTCTTGCAATAAACTGTGTCATGATACCGGTTTCTCGTCAGACGTACTCACACGAGTTTCGCCGAGCATCGCCTCAGCCCACGTGACCAAGTCAGATTGTCTGTAAATCGGGAATCTTGAAAACTTGTGATATGCTGGTCCGCCACCGATCACGGCGAGTTTCGCCAAATGAGCGGAAGAAGTTGGTGCCGCAAAATTTTCACGCAGAAACTGTGCGGCCTCGCGGCGGCGGTAAAAGCGGTCTTCGGTTGATGCGGCCATTTCAATCTCCTCTGGTACATCGTCGCCCATTGAGGAGAATAATAATCGGTTAAAATTAGGCTTGCTTGGGTTTTTGTGTCTGGCCTATTTTTCGCTTTTTATTTAATTATATCATAAAGTTAACTTGCAATAGCACAGAGTTTTTGATGCGAGATCACAATGACAATTTATAGTTTTCAATATTGTGATTCGTGAAAACTTGGAGGTCGCAAAGACAAGCGCATTTCTCTGCTCAATCCCTTTAAGTCGTCTATGACTTCTAAGCGATGAAGATTACATTGGGGATGGCCGAAGTGAAACTTTTATAAACAGCGGAATCAAAGTGTGCAACTAAGGCGGAGAAAATTGAGCAGAAAAAGGCGGGGCAGAACTATACCAGTCCTACTAGGCCTACTGGTTGTCATGGAAAGGCATTGAGGGACTAGAAGGATGTTTACTGCGCACCCTCATGCCGAGATCGGACCTGCGGCTATGGTTGATAGATTCAAACACCCCAGAAATTGACCAATGGCGTCTTTGGTGCGAGTTTTTCAATATTCTGTTGCTCAGACTCATCTTTTCCTGAATGGTGTCACCACTTCTGTCGTGGCAGCCTTGCTCTGACTATCCCCGGTCACATCCTCTTTGCCAAACTTTACACGGTACTGGTAGGTGCGCTGCAGTTCCTTGGTCACGGCGGCATAGGCTTCCATCATGCCAATGAAATAATTCGGGTCTTTTACCGCTGGAATTTGAACTGCCAACATCGCCAGAATGCGCGACTGAATACCTTGCAGGGCTTCGAGCGGCTTGAAGCTGCTGCCCATTTTTTCGAGCATGGCGCGCAAACGTGTCTCGTCGAGGTCAGTGGGGTCAAGCATCAACGTCATTTGCAGGCGTTTCTTTTTCGCGAAACCGTTTTTTGCGCATTTCTTTTTCACCCAGTCGTAGCTGCATGTTCTGCCCTGCGCGACGAGGATTCTATGCACTTCAGCATATTCTACAGGATCCGGTGCTGCCACAAAAGCGGTCCACAATTCATCGACTGTGCAATCAACGGGATCAAAATTCTTTGGTCTTTTTGTTGGTGAAATGTTTTTCATGTGATTGATCCAAGAAAGTATTTTGCAAATAGCTGCATTCACTTTGTATCAGATTGAAATTGTGCGTGGGCCAGAGATTTTAACGGCACAAATTCCTACTAATTTCCCTATCCATATCCTCCAAGACCAGGCAGCCTAGGGCGATAAAAGTATGTGCGCGCGATACCCCAACACTTTATCTTTTGGAAGCCGTGATTACACCCTATTTAATGGCCGTGGCACCGCATTAGTTTTCCGGGAGCTTGTTCAGGCTGAGAGGGTACGTTGACAATCATTTTCAATTCTTTGCATAAAGACGATAAAGCACGCACACGATCTTCCAGAGCGAAGTGTAACAGTACCACCGTTTGCAAGGAGTATGCCTTTCGTGACATCCAAGACCTTCGCGCCAACCTGCTTCTATAACTCAATTGGAAGCCACGAGCCTGCGCTGATCGTGTGCGATGGTGAGACGATTGTGACTGAGACCCTAGATGCCCACGGTTTTGACCGCGAGGGCATAAAACGCGCCGATGCGCCAAACCCAATGACTGGGCCATTTTATGTTTCAGGCGCCGAGCCTGGAGATGCGCTTCTCATTCGTATAGACCGCATTGAAATGATCAGGTCTTCCGGCTGGACTTTTCAGGTTCTGAGCCCGAACGTGGTGAACCCTAGCGCCGTAGTGCGGTTTCCGGAGCGCCAGAAGACGGACTGGATTATTGACATATCCATGCAGCGTGCGCGACTCTCAAATCCTCCATCCACCTTGCGTGACTGGTCAGTGGCGGTGAAGCCAATGATCGGCTGCTTTGGAGTCGCTCCCGCAATGGGTCAGGCGATCTCAACGGCAACCAGCGGCCCATACGGTGGCAATATGGACTATAGGGGCTTCGGCGCAGGTGTCGAAGTCATGTTCCCGGTTTCCGTGCCGGGTGGGTTGTTTTTTCTTGGCGATGTTCATGCGGCCCAGGGCGATGGTGAAATCGTTGGCACTGGTATCGAAACCGCGGCTGAGGTTCAATTCACAGTACAAGTTTTAAAAAAGAAGCCGATAGGCTGTCCGCGTGGATCAAACACAAGCGAAATCTTCACAATCGGGAATGCCCGGCCCCTCGAGCAAGCTTTACAGCATGCCACCACCGAAATGCTGGATTGGCTCATGCAAGACTATGGCCTTGATGAAGTGGCGGCGAGCCACGTGATGGGGCAAGCGGTCCATTACGACATCGCCAATGTTTTCAATCCCGCATATTCAGTTGTCTGCCGGATCGGAAAAGATTGGCTGGCAGCTCTGCAGTAGAAATAGCATTGCATACCAACTTGTCAGTTCAATTATTTTCTATGCCAGCCGCCAGGAGTGAGGTGTGCATTTTAGCAGGTGCCATAACAGAAAGACTTGTTTCGGTGCGGGCATGGATATGACGACTTGCGCGGGTAGCGGGTCAGCTTTAATGTCCATTGTTTCGCGCTAAGCAGAACACACAAGACTATCAAATCAGTTGAGTTTATGGCCCTTCGCTTCTGTTCGGTAAATTTCAAAGTTTGGCTGCTTCCAAGCGGTAAGCTGACTTGGCATGAACTTGGCTAAACCTACGAGTTTGACCCAGTGCGGCCATCGGCGGGTGTTGACACCTAAGCAGGAGGCACCGTTGCCAGTTTTGGTCTCGGCTGCGTCAGGAAGAGCCCAGCAATTATGACAATGAGGGCACTCCATATCCAAATCGAATAGCTTTCGCCTAACAGTATCATCGACCACAGGACACCGAAGCCCGTCACCAGATAAGCAACCTGTGAGGCAAATACCGCACCCCCGCTCCCAATCATCCAGACAAATCCAACATAGGCAGCTGTATTTGCCAAACCTGACAAGACAACCGAAATCTCTGCCTTACTGAACGGCAATTCGGGAATGATGAAAGTTCCAGTTATTAAAGCAATCGGCAGCGTTGCAATTGAGGAAACGATGGATGCGCCAAGTAGAAGCTGGATGGGATCGAGCCCTGCACGACCCATACGCCCCAGACCTACACCTTCAATCGCGTAGAATAGTACGGCGAGCATGGCGAGCAGAACATAGCCCGCTTGCGCGGGATCGGGGAGGCTCGCATCCGGCACCGTAATCAGCAGAACACCTGACAGACCGAGAGCGAGACCAACAAGCCTGCCTGGAGTTGCACTGTCCAAGCCCATGATGATGGCGAGAGGAAGAGACAGTAGTGGTATCATGGGCATACAGACTGTGATCACGCCCGCAGGCAGATGCTCTGCAGCG
The DNA here is from genome assembly GCA_031393975.1 of Hyphomicrobiales bacterium. GTDB lineage: Bacteria > Pseudomonadota > Alphaproteobacteria > Rhizobiales > Aestuariivirgaceae > Aestuariivirga. The sequence continues at coordinate 1,051 of JANMWK010000180.1, read as the reverse complement.
GTATAGGAAAATGCACTCGGCAATACAGTCCCAAAAAACGCTACAAAGAAATAGCGAAGCAGCGCAGCAGGTTGAAGAGGTAAGACCAATCCACGCATTGCTACGATAGCGCCAAGAACGAATACGGTGATCGTGGAACTCCAAAATATGATCCCGAAATTCCTATAGCCGCCAAGCACGGCGATCTTTGTGAGCGGAAAGGTCAACGCCCAGATGGCTGCGATCAGCACTAGAGCTGCAGTCAGGATCAAATTCCGTTTCACCACTTGCCCTCATGGAATAGTCAATGCTCAATACATTGTTATAGGTTTTAGGACGTTCTTGCTATAGGCGCAGCATTGCTCCGGCGATTCGCTATTGCAATTGCTGTTCATATTAATTCCAAGCCGTAGAAATAACACAGCACAGTACATGCAATTGACAGAGCCGAAGTCTGCTTGTGGCCTAAACTTGAAGTAAATAGATGGGCAGAGGATGTCCGCTCTGCCCATGTAGTTCAGATATCAACTTGTTCCGCGATTTCTAGCGCGTCATCGATCTCGATGCCAAGATACCTGACGTTACTTTCAATCTTGGTGTGTCCGAGGAGCAGTTGAACCGCCCGCAAGTTACACTCGCCAGCAGAAAGACACGACCAAAGCTGAAATACTGGCGCTATGGAAGATTGCCAATGCAACAACAGCGGGTCTGTCTTTGGATGACATGGGCCTTGGCACATACAGTCCGGTGAAGATGATCACGCAAACTCTTGCAGCGCCCTTGAATGATGAAGGTACGATGCCCATCTTTGGACAACGCTTTTTCCATACCTAACAACCATCATTGCTGCTGCGGTTGTTTTGGTTCAATCGTTCGAGACCGCCAAAGGGAGCTTGTTGCCAGAAGACAGCAAAAAAGAATAAATGTGAAGGGCGTAAAGCGCTACTGGCGCAATGGCTTTGCAATCTTGGAAAAATCTCGCCAAGGATTGGGTTCGCTTAGGATATCGCGCAATGCATTACTTTTGATTGTGAATGACTTTGGCTGAACACCTGTCTCCAACAGTTTCCAC
>JANMWK010000164.1:0-6254 GCA_031393975.1 Hyphomicrobiales bacterium | reverse complement strand
GGGTTGGTGAACGCATTCAAAGCCTTGGCATGTTTAATCACGCCGCCAATGAAATAGAGGCACATTTCCGAAAGGTCAGCATATTGATTGCCAGCCATCATGGGCTTCCCATCTTTCCAGATCGAGAAGTGGCAATGCATGCCAGAGCCGTTATCGCCCATCACGGGCTTTGGCATGAAGGTGGCCGTCTTGCCATAAGCATGAGCCACGTTGTGGATCACATATTTGTAAATCTGCATGTGATCGGCAGCAATGGTCAACGGCTGGAACTTGGTGCCAAGCTCATGCTGAGAAGAGGCTACTTCATGGTGATGCTTTTCAACAGCAAGGCCCATCTCACCCATCACCGAAAGCATTTCGCCACGCATATCTTGCGCGGAGTCCATCGGGTTCATCGGGAAATAACCGCCCTTGGTGCGCATCCGGTGGCCGCTGTTGCCTTGCTCATAATCACGGTCAGAGTTGATCGGCAATTCGATGCCATCGAGCTTGAAGCCCGTGTTGTATGGCGAGGTTGAAAATTTAACATCGTCGAAAATGAAAAATTCGGCTTCTGGGCCCACAAAAATTGTATCGCCTAATTTTGTCGATTGCAGATAGGCTTCAGTGCGCTTGGCAATCATGCGCGGATCACGGGCATAACCTTCGCCTGTGCCAGGATCGATGATGTCGCAGAACACAGCCATGGTGGTTTGCGCATAGAAGGGGTCCATATGAACTGACGCCGCATCAGGCATCAAAATCATGTCGGATTCATTGATGGCCTTCCAGCCAGAAATTGACGAGCCGTCAAACATCAAACCTTCTTCCCAGGCATCAGCGTGCATTTGGGAAACATCCATGGTCAAATGTTGCATCTTGCCGCGCGGATCGGTGAAGCGCAGGTCTACGTATTTAACATCCTTGTCCTTGATCATCTGCAAGGCGGCGGCAATGTCTTTATTCTCTTTAGCCATGGGTTTAGTCCTCTGCTTGGCGTCTGTTTTACGATATTTTTTTTTAGAGCGCGTCCGTGCCGGACTCGCCAGTGCGGATGCGGATAGCCTGTTCAATGGTGGAAATAAAGATCTTGCCATCACCAATGCGACCCGTACGGGCGGCATTTTGGATGGCTTCCACAGCTTTATCCACCAAATCATCGGCAACAACGATTTCGATCTTCACCTTCGGCAAAAAATCCACCACATATTCAGCACCGCGATAAAGCTCGGTGTGGCCCTTCTGGCGGCCAAAGCCCTTGGCTTCAGTCACTGTAATTCCCTGAATGCCCACCTCCTGAAGGGCTTCCTTCACTTCATCCAGCTTGAACGGCTTAATGATGGCTTCGATTTTCTTCATGAGTATAGCGCCTCTTATTGATGTGAATTTACGATTGCAGGGTTCATGCCAAGTGAGGAGGCTAGGGATTTCAAGGGGTTAGGGTGTATTGCGAGAGAGGTTAAAAGTTAATATGCCTAAAAAACAAACAGAATGATATATTTTTAAGCAAATCAATCGAATCCAAAGGCCCCTCAGCTTTCCATTACAAGACAATGGGCTCCAACCCTCTCCCCAATGGGGCGAGGGAGTAGGAAGAAAAGGCACTCGTTTTTCTTATGCCCCGTAGGGAAGAGGGTTGGAGCCAGCGGAGCTCAGCGAAGTGGGAAGGTGAGGGGACTTAGAATGAGATATTGTAGGCAACTCTCAAATTAACTTGCCCTGTTTAGTTGTCACTTCCTTGGCGGCTTTCTTAAACCCTTCGCTGAAGCCAAACGGAATGTGCGGGCGTTTGCCGGCGAAGAGTTCGGCTACTGTAATGATTTGGATTTTAGGAAATTTGCCGTGAGCGGTTTCATAGAGACCTGCGGCGGCGGCTTCGGCGATCATCGGCTTGGTGGGTTCGACGAGTGAGAGGAAAATGCCCATGGGCGCTTTTTCGCGGTCGAGCACACCTTTCAAATCGCGGATCATCGGAACCGAAACACTGTCGCCCCCTTTGACTGAAACAATGGCCCGTTCAGTCACCTTGCCATCAGGTTTAAAATAAATCAGACCATCAATGCCGCCATCAGCGCCTTTCTTTCCACCATTGAAGGGCTGCGCACCAATAAAGATTGTAATCCACAGTTGGAAATCATGTTTACTGTCTAGTGCCAATCGGCGCGCACCGTCCATGTCTTTGGGAATTCCATGAGTCTCGTAAACAACGTCCGGAAATGCCTCAATTAAGCGGCGTTGAATCAAAGATACGGCTAGAGGGGTAACATCAATACCAATCCATTGCCGCCCTAATTTCTGCGCTGCGTGAACTGTCGTGCCACAGACGCAAAATGGATCTAAAACTACATCGCCTTCATTCGATGAAGCTGACAGAATCCGCTCAAGCAATGAAATTGGTTTCTGCGTTGGGTATCCAAGTCGATCCGGGTCTTTTGAACCCATCCAGCGTACATCGTGATCTATTCCCAACTCGCTACCAAACACGGTTCCCTCTGTGTAAGGCTGATATGTCCAAAGATCGGATGCAGCTTGGCCATCGTCTGAAGTAATCTCACGCCTATAAGTCGGCCATTCGTTTTCTGGATTCAACTGAATTATCCCCTTATCGAAAAGGAAGTCCATTTTCTGGTGCTGATTAAATCCTTCGACCTCATCTTCAAATCCCTCAATCAAAACTGAGGGCAAAGCCCAATGCCTTCCTTTTGCAGTAGGATCAATTCCCTTCCACGGTTGGCCGGAAATTCCATTTCTCGTCCCAGAACCTGTTAAAATGTTTCCTGTATAGTCAGTGAAATACCTATCGCCTTCTTTCGCAAAGGCTTTTTCAACGTGCCCGCGCATGTATGGTCTAACGACTTTCTTCCACTTAAATTGCTCACTACGCGCGTAAAATAAAATTACGTCATGAATTGGTCCATAACGCTTCGATGAATTGTGAGAACCCGTTCGCCTCCAAATGATTTCGCTTCGAAACATTTCCTTGCCAAAAATTGCATCGAGCAAAATCTTCAAATAGTGACTGGCGGTTGGATCGCAATGCAAATACAGCGATCCGGTTTTCTTCAACACCCTATGCAGTTCAATCAGCCGTACCGCCATCATAGCGAGATATGCCATCATATCATTTTCGCCTAGAAACTTCCGAACAGCCATTAGCATATCAGCAGCGTTCGAATTTCCTGATTTCATCACCTCGTCAAAGGCAAGCTCGGCCACATCATTCCAATGCCATGTATCTTCAAAAGCTTCAATCTGCGCCAGCGAATGCTCGCCGCCCGGGGCTTTGAACAACACATCGTAATTGGCATTCGAGTTGAATGGCGGATCAAGATAAACCAGATCAACGCTTTCATCCTTGATGTGCTCACGCAGCACATGCAAATTGTCGCCATAGTAAAGCGCGTTCGTCATCACTTCCCCGAATCCTGTTGCCCAGTCTTAATAGTGCAAGGCCAGCACAGTATCAAAAGTTCTATTTTTGTTCTGTCGGGCCTGTCAAGGAGAGTCCCACGAAGTAATGGCGAGAATTACTTACGGCATCGTAAATTCAAATGTCGCATCATCACCAGTATCTGGATCGAGAAAATCAACTGTTGTAATCTCATCTCCTGGCGTCACCTTCAGCACGGATAAATCTATTTCATCACCATCAGCATCAAAAAGGGGGATCACAGCATCCACCGTGAAAACCGTGGCGTCATCCACGGTCACCACATCACCTGTATCAGTGTTGACGCCATCCATGGCGAAGGCCGAACTTGTCAAGCCAAGAAAAGCAACTATCACAACAACAGCAAAGCGCATCATTTCATCCCCTCATTAACGGTGCAATTTGCTTCTATAGGTTGTGCATTACAACTCAAATGAAATTTTGCTCATCATTTCTTTCGATCTTTCAGATGCCGCAATAATTCCGCTAAATCCTTGGCGCGCATGTCGTCCAGTTTTTCGTGCAAGGCCATGATTTCGATTTCCGCTTTGAGGTTCACTTCATAATCATGGGTTGCAGCGAGGCGATCCTTCACGGCTTGGCGGTTCTGACTCATCATAATCACTGGTGCTTGGATGGAAGCGAGCATCGACATAAATAAATTGAGCAAGATATAGGGGTAGGGGTCAAAGCCCACGACCAACATCAACGAATTCAGCAGCACCCACGCGCCGATGAACACACCAAACAAAATTAAAAATTTCCAAGAGCCACCAAAGCTAGCCACTTGGTCGGCCAGCCTGTCACCAAATGTCATGGTGCCTTCATGTTCGGTGTTGGTGTCACGGGAAATCGAAACGCGTTTGGCCACCCGCTCAATCACCCGGCGCTCACGCTCTGGAATATCGCTGAAATCCTTTTGCAGTAGACGCTGCGCAAGAAGTGTCACTGGATCGTTGATTTGTTTGTCTTCTTTCATTGCGCTGTGAATCCTCCATCAATCAAAATATCCTGCCCACAAATTAAATCTGATGCGGAAGAAGCAAGGAACAAAATCAAATCTGCCACCTCTACCGTCTTGCCAAAACGGCCCAGCGGAATTTTTGCTTTCATCGGGTCACGCTTGGCGGCATCACCCCACACCATTTCGCCCATGGGTGTTAGGATAACTGTGGGGCAAATTGTGTTCGCTTGAATGTTATGTTTGGCCCATTCCACGGTCATCACTTTGGTGAGCATGTTGAGCCCGCCTTTGGAAGCACCGTAAGCCGAATGATCTTCCAGCGCCACCACGCCGGACTGCGAGGAGATGTTGATAATTTTGCCGTGTCCCTGTTTGATCATGGTGGGGGCCAAAGCCTGCGCCAATAAAAAGGGTGCGCGCAAATTCACTGCATTCACCCAATCCCAATCTTCAACGGGTGTGTCGATGATGGATTTGATGGTAGTCACACCGGCATTATTCACCAGAATATCAATCGTGCCAAACGCCTCCAGCGCGGCTTTGGCTGCGGCCCGTGGGCCTTCCACTGTGGCCAAATCCGCCGAGATCGGAACACAGCGCCGGCCCATTTTTGTGACAATCTCGGCAATCTCTGCCAGCGCTTTTTCATCGCGTCCCACCGCAGCAATATCAGCCCCGGCGTCGGCTAAAACTTTGCACGCCTCAAAGCCAATGCCTTTGGTTGCACCAGTTATTAATGCGCGCTTGCCAACCAATGAAAACCGTTTTTCCCACTCAGACATTCTAAATTCCTATCAATCATAACTGCAATCTAGTAATTCCCTTAGCCCTGATCTAGTAAAGTGCAAATCCAGATTCTGAGGAACGCACATCATGGCACAAAAGAAAAATAAAATAGCAATGTTAACTGCAGGTGGTTTAGCGCCTTGCCTATCGGCTGCTGTGGGCGGTTTGATTGGTGAATATTCGAAGAAATTACCAAAAGCTGAAATCATCGGCTATCGCAATGGCTATATGGGCCTGCTCAAGGGCTGGTCGGTGAAGGTAACACCTGCAGTGCGCAAACAAGCGGACATTCTGTTGCAACATGGCGGCTCACCCCTCGGCAACAGCCGCGTGAAACTCACCAACGTGAAAGATTGCATCAAGCGTGGCCTCGTGTCGGAAGGCCAAGACCCGTTGAAAGTTGCCGCTGAACAATTGGTGAAAGATGGCATCACCATTCTGCACACCATCGGCGGCGATGATACCAACACCACCGCAGCTGATCTGGCTGCCTATCTCAAAGCCAATAACTATAATCTCACAGTTGTTGGCTTGCCCAAGACTGTTGATAACGATGTGATCCCCATTCAGCAAACTTTGGGTGCGGTGACGGCAGCAGAGCAGGGTGCCATGTTCTTTGAAAATTGCATCAACGAACAATCCACCAACCCGCGCATGTTATTGATCCATGAAGTAATGGGCCGCAACTGCGGTTGGCTCACCGCTGCAACAGCAGAGACCTATCGCAAGCGCCTCAAGAAATTGAAGTTCGTGCCCGATTTTAATTTGTCGATGGCGCATAAAGATATTGATGCGGTGTACCTGCCAGAAATTGCCATTGATCTTGAAGCCGAAGCCAAGCGCTTGAAAAAAATTATGGACAAGAAAGATTGCGTGACAATTTTCTTGAGTGAAGGCGCTGGCATCAACGACATCGTTGCTGAAATGACCGCACGCGGTGAAGCCCCCGACCGCGATGCATTCGGCCATGTGCAGATTGATAAGATCAATCCCGGCGCGTGGTTTGCCAAACGCTTTGCCAGCATGGTGGGTGCGGAAAAAACCCTGGTGCAAAAATCAGGCTATTTCGCACGTTCATCAAAAGCCAACAAAGAA
>JANMWK010000135.1:0-2458 GCA_031393975.1 Hyphomicrobiales bacterium | reverse complement strand
GGTCTCAATACCGACAGATGGATGACGCCATTCCAGCAACACGGCTGGCGGGACTCCTGGCAGCAAAAAGTTGGAAACAATCAAGGCATGCTGCCCATCACTGTCATCGTGACACTTAGGCACAGACCAATTGCCATGTTGCCGATGGCGGTTCACAAATTTCAAGGTCTCATGGTGCTTGCCTGGCACGCAGCTGCGCAAAGTGACTATTGCGCTCCGGTCATCGACAGAAACCATCTTAACGCGTTCTGTGAAATCCACTTTGAAATCTTGCTGCAGCAGATAGCCCGGCGGATTGGCAACATCGATCTAATCTATTTGAACAAACAGCCAATGAAAATTGAAGGAAGGCGTAATCCCCTTCGTCTCGACAAAGGGTTTGGCTACCATGTGGATTCACATGCGATCAATTTTAATCCGGGAGAAACATGGGAGCAATTCCTTGTTCGCAAACGCAGTCCGTCGACCTTGCGGCAGTTGCGCAAAAAGGAACGTCAGTTGGCAACATTTGGCACAGTCGGGTTTAGAGTTGCCTCTACGCCAGACGACGCACGGGCAATAGCCGAACACTGTCTTTCGGCCAAATCCCGCCAGTTGGCCAAACTCGGGCACAACGATCCATTTTCATTGCCGGGTGTTCGGGAATTCCTGATCGACTTCTTTGCAGACGGAATTGGACAATCAACGTGGGCTACAGCTCTAACCCTCAATAGAGAACTGCTCGCGACATCTATTGGAATGGCGAGCCAGAATGAATGGCTGCTTTACCAAATGGCCATGGAAGGTGATCATGTTGTCAGTTGTTCACCAGGTTCCCAGCTTTTTTCCCGTATCATGCAGCATTGCGTTGACCGCCGTATCGAACGACTTGATCTCGGACTTGGCGATGAACGATACAAGCTTGAATGGTGTGACGAACATGAAACCCTGCAGGTTTCAGTTTTGCCTCTCACTCTGAAAGGCATGCTCGCCGTGCCGATGTTACAAGTTCGGGGTAGGATGATGAAATTTGTAGCTTCCAATCCGCGACTTTACGAACACGGCAAAGCGTTAAAGCGACGGATACGAGCATTGGGCATTAACTGCTGACGGGCAGCAATATAGGTTCACTGTAAACAGTTCCAAAAAGGAGACGTCAATGCCAGTGCGGTGTGTGCCGGAGAAACGTTTCGACGTCAGTGTGAAAAGCCTGTTAGAGATGCGCCACCTGATTGAAGAGTGGGAGGATCTGTGCAAGCGAAGCCTTGAAGATGTGGTCTATTACACACCGGTCTATACATTGGCGCTGCTTGACACCGTGTGCAATGGTGATCAGGTTCAGTTTGTCGTGGTGCAAGATGGGCCAGTGCTCATGGCGCTTCTTCCTGTTGTTATCGCCCGGCTACCTGTTCCCGCCATTATGGCAGCAGGGAGTGCTTGGATGTCCGACTACACTTTCAGCACCGTGCCTTTGATTGACAGAACTTGTCCAATCGAGGCAGCTGACGGGATTATTGACGGTTTGCAGAAATTGAGGAGGGGCGAGTGGCTATTGCCGGCCGCGAATATTGATGGCCAGTGCAGCCAAGTGTTAATCCGCGCAATGGAACGGCGTGGAATGCCTTGGTCCAAAACTGGCCGTTTCGAACGTGCGTCGATATCCAGAGGCAAAAATTTCGAAGACTATGTTTCAGGTTGTATCGGCTCTAAACGCCGAAGGGAGTTAGAGCGATGTCGTCGTCGCCTTGAAGAACTCGGAAAGGTGACACATGAGATACATACATCAGAAGCAGGTCTGAATCAAGCATTACAGGCGTTCCTTGAACTTGAGGTCTCTGGGTGGAAAGGTAAACAAGGTACCGCGCTAGCAAGCAAACCTGCAACACGAAATTTTGCCCTTTCTTTGTTTGCCTCCAGCGATGAATCGTTGCGTCGCAGAGTAGACCTGTTGCTGCTGGATGGAAAGCCGATCGCAGCAGGAATGATAGTGTTGTGTGGTGACACAGGCTTTACAATAAAAGGTGCCTACGACGAAAAATACTCCAAGTACAGCGGGGGGCTACTGCTTGAAATTGAGGTGATCAAAAGCTTTCTAGCCGGAACATGGGCAAAGAGGCTTGATGCAGCTACTGCTGGGGATCATGTCATAGATCAACTGTGGTTTGATCGAGTTCCAGTGGGAAATCTTGTTTTTTCATTTTCGCGTTTTGCTCCTTCCTTGCGTTTAAACATCTATGTTCGCTCATTAGAGTTGAGAAGACAGGTAAAGGAATGGCTCAAGCGAAAACTGCAGCGATAGATTGGTCCGATATGTAAAATCGCGTGCAATAACAACCCCCCTGAGGGGTAGTTGTTAATTCATGAACTGATGGAGGCGCGCGATGAACGGCGCTTGCGTGCCTTGCAAAAACATCTCAACACCGTGAAGCTCTTGATCGTCGACGAGCTCGGTTATGTGCCCTTCACCGCTGTGGGCTCT
>JANMWK010000115.1:0-7538 GCA_031393975.1 Hyphomicrobiales bacterium | reverse complement strand
AATACTGAGCAGGGCATTGCGCGGCTGTCCAATGCCTCAATTTCAGTGAGTTCGGATATTATCCAATCAGGCTTTGAACACCGCTTTCCTCACGGCGAAGGATGGGCAATATGGGCTGAAAATCTGATTAGCAGCATCTACATTCCTCTTGCTGCCAACAAAAATCTCGAGATTCGTTTTATTGTGGCCGTTGCACTGAGCGAGCAGATCCGCGATCAAATGCGCATCTCTGTAGCTGGAGTTTTGCTGGAACATAAATTGAGCTATTTTGAAGTGGGGCCTCATTCAGGTATTTGGCAAATCCATTATACTGTCTACTGTCCGGCAGGTGTTATTCCAAATCGTCAGTACACCCAGATTGATTTTGAAATTCCAGAGCTCGTTGCAGTCGATTTTGGTGAATTAAAATCTGAATTAGGATTTTCACTGGTCGGTGATATATTAATATCTGAGGTGGAGGAGATTGCAATCGAATGAACAAAAAATGTTTTCACTAAATTAATATTGATAGTGTCCATTTGATATTTCTGAATGATGTTCATTCACGATCACTTTCAAAGCCTTGAGTAATCCTTTCGCCTCTAGTAAGCCTTTTATGAACTTAAAACAGGAATTCGCTTTGAAATGACCGTAAAATTATATCGAGGTGATTTGCCTGCTGATTTTGATGCCGGGTCCTCTGTCGCAATTGATACAGAAACTTTGGGCCTCAAGCCTGGGCGCGATAAACTGTGTTTGGTGCAGCTTTCGACAGGTGATGGCAATGCGCATTTGGTGCAGATTGATCGCGACACGTTTTCAGCGCCCAATCTGAAAGGCTTGATGGCCAATCCTGCTGTTACGAAAATTTTCCATTTTGCCCGCTTTGATGTGGCTGTGTTGAAGCATTATCTGGGTGTTGACACGATGCCCCTCTATTGCACTAAAATTGCCTCAAAACTGGTGCGTACTTATACAGATCGTCATGGTCTCAAGGATTTAATCAAAGAATTGCTCGGCATTGAACTGAATAAGCAACAGCAAAGCTCGGATTGGGGTTCGCACGTGTTGAGCGAAGCGCAGAAGCAATATGCGGCTCTAGACGTAGTTTATCTGCATGAAGTTAAAGCGCGGCTTGACCAAATGTTGGAACGTGAAGGTCGCTTAGCTTTGGCCAAATCCTGTTTTGACTTTATCCCAACACGTGCTGCACTTGATCTTCTCGGCTGGTCTGAGGACGATGTCTTCGCGCATTAAAACTGGCACTGCCAGTGCAGCAGAAAAATTAGCTAAGCAGGCCAATCTGCGAGTTAAAATATCAAAATTATTAGGCTTGGGAGCACTGGTTTTTGGGCTTGGTGCCTTGGTGGCTTTTTTAATTCAATCTGGATTCTTTAGCAGTTTCTTGCCGCAAGCTGTTATGGCTCCTGAAGTCCTCACCAATGCCACAGTAATTAGTGGAACTGAGTCGCGGATATCGGGTTTAGACAAAGAGAACCTGCCTTATGAGATTGCTGCAAAAAAAGGTGTGCAAGATGAAACATTCGATCATCTGGTGCATTTAGAAACGGTGAGCGGGGTGTTTCACCGGCCCAACAACAAACAGGTCAACCTCAATTCAAAAACAGCCCTTTATGATGCCAAGACCAAAGGCATGACGCTGATGGGTGACGTGGTTTTCGAGGAGCCCGGTCGTTACATCGCACGAATGCAAAAGGCCAATGTGAATTTGGATGATAAAAGTTTAATCTCGGAAAGCCCTGTGCATGTTGACATGACGACTGGGACAGTTGAGGCTGATAGTTTGGAAATTACTGATAATGGCAAACGCTCGCTTTTTAAAGGCCGCGTCAAAGCCAGGTTCGAGACGAATTAGAAATGGAGAGGCTGAATGAAGTTTAGAGTTGCAAGTCTGGTGATCATCTTGGGCGCAACATTTCATATGCATGTCGCCCGCGCTGCAGACAGTGTAAATGTGGAAGCGGACCAGATGGAAGTGATTGATGCAGAGCATCGCACCATTTTCAAAGGCAATGTGGTGGCCGTGCGCCCCAAAGACTCCATAAAAAGCGATGTGATGATAGTTACAAGTTCAGATGAAACTCAGGCGGACGGCACTGTAAAATCTGTCACCAATCTATTGGATGCGACAGGCAATGTGGTGATCACCACCAAAACCCAGACGATTACCGGCTCGGCTGCCAAATTTTATATCCAAAAAGATAAATTGGAGGTGACCGGCAATGTTGTTTTGGTGCAAGGCACCAGCACTATTAAAGGCTCACGTTTGAATGTTGACTTAAAAACCAATCGCTTACAGATGACGGGTGGCCGGGTTTCAAGTAGTTTTGTGCCGAAGTAAAAATTTTCACGCAATATTAAGATAAATGGAGCCTTACTGGGTGGCGCAAAACCAAGAACGACATACACAGCCTGCTCCCATGGCACCGCGCGGGTTAACCCGCAATGCTCCATTCGAGACTCAAAAACAGGCCGAAGAAGGACTATCCGCCAATTTGCTCGCTAAGAGCTACGGTAAGCGGCCAGTCGTGAAAAATGTGTCGTTATCGGTTCGGCGTGGTGAGGCTGTTGGCCTTTTGGGACCCAATGGTGCGGGCAAGACGACGGTGTTCTATATGATCACCGGTCTGATTGCAGCGGATCAGGGTAACATTAAGCTCGACGGCGTGGATATAACCAACCTGCCCATGTATCAAAGGGCGCGTTTAGGGATTGGCTATCTACCTCAGGAAAGTTCAATTTTCCGGGGTCTCACGGTTGAAGAAAATCTACGGGCGGTTCTTGAGCTACATGAGCCCAAGAAGGCCGAACGTGAACGTGTGTTGCGTGAGTTGTATGATGAGTTCCATATATCCCATCTCCGGCATTCGCCGGCTGTTGCGCTCTCTGGCGGAGAGCGTCGGCGCGTGGAAATCGCGAGAGCCCTTGCCGCAAGCCCCCAATTCATGCTCCTTGACGAGCCCTTCGCCGGGATTGACCCGATTGCGATCGGTGATATTCGCAAGCTGGTGCGACAGCTCACCTCTCGGGGAATCGGGGTGCTTATTACGGATCACAACGTCAGGGAAACCCTCGAACTTATCGATCGTGCCCTCATCATCCATGAGGGCCACGTCCTAACACAGGGCACCCCACAGGAAATTGTTGATGATCCCGATGTCAGACGCTTCTATCTTGGTGAGGACTTCAGCCTCTAGAAGCGGAGCCCTGTCATGGCACTAATGCAAAGACTGGTGATGAAGCAGGGACAATCCCTGGTGATGACACCGCAACTGCAGCAGGCGATCAAGCTCCTGCAAATGTCGAATGTGGAAATTCAAGATTTCGTGGAAGCCGAACTCGAACGCAATCCACTCTTGGAACGCACTGATCAGGCCTCAGATGCGAAGGCACCTGAAACAGCCTCTGATGTGCCAGATGCGCCTTTTGGCGAAGAGGCCCATGGCGGCGATGGTGATGGTTCTGAATCACCTTCGGATGGTGCACCTACTAAATCTGATTCTGCGGGGCCAATGCCCGATTCAAGTTACACCTCAACGCGCAATTCTGGCCAAGTTTCACTTGATGGTGACGCCTATGATTTTGCTGCCAATGTGAGCCGTGAGGTGACACTCTCAGAACATTTGACAAGTCAGCTCAATCTCCATTTCAAGTCAGCGGCTGATCAACTGATTGGACAACACCTGATTGGGATGGTCAATGAGATTGGATATTTGACGGCTGACACAGCGTCCATTGGGACAATGCTCGGAACTGATGTGGCTCATGTTGAGCGAGTCTTGACCGTTCTTAAAACTTTTGATCCGCCCGGTGTTTTTGCCGCTGATTTGAAAGATTGTCTGCGTATTCAACTCACCGAACTCAACCACTATGACCCCGCTATGGCCGAATTGCTGGATCATTTACCGCTGGTTGCTAAACGCGACTATCCGGCACTTAAAAATCTTTGTAAAGTGAGCCTCGAAGACATTCACGATATGGTTGCCGAATTACGGCAGCTCAATCCAAAACCTGGCCACGCATTTGGCTCTGAACCTGTGATGCCTGTTATCCCAGATGTATTTGTGAGGGCCGCCAATGACGGAACTTGGATTGTTGAACTTAATTCTGATTCACTGCCGCGGGTTTTGATTAACAATCAATATATGGCAAAAGTTTCTCGCGGCGCACAGAAGGTGGAGGATAAATTATTCCTCAGCGAGTGCCATGCGCAGGCGTCTTGGCTGGTCAAAAGTTTGGACCAGCGAGCCAAAACAATTCTCAAAGTAGCGCGCGAAATTGTGAAGCAGCAAGATGCGTTCTTGGTGTTAGGCGTGCAGCATTTGCGCCCCATTACTTTGAAGACAGTTGCTGAAGCCATTGAAATGCATGAATCGACGGTGAGCCGTGTCACATCAAATAAATATATGACGACACCGCGCGGCAATTTTGAACTGAAATATTTTTTTACCAACGCTATCCAATCAGGAACTGCTGACGGTGAATCCCATTCAGCGGAATCAGTGCGCCAGCGTATCAAGGAAATGATTGCCGCCGAGACCGCCGAAGCAGTACTTTCTGATGATGATATCGTTGCAGCCCTCAAAGCCGAGAATGTTGAGATCGCCCGCAGAACGGTGGCTAAATATAGAGAATCGTTGAATATTCAATCTTCAGTTCAACGCCGGCGTGAAGCGCGCTCGAAGCATTAAAAAATATTTATTTTTTGCGTTGGAGCGCTCTTGTCCTGTTGACGAAGCAGAAAACAAGGCCCATCTCTAAGTGATCCGTATGGCTGGCAAGGAGATTAACCTATGCAAATAAAGATCACCGGCAAGCATCTCGACGTTGGCGATGCATTGCGCGCTCACATTGAAACCAAGCTCCAATCTTTTCGTGAGCGGTTCTTTGAAGGCTCGGTTCACGGCAATGTGACACTTGAAAAACAACGGGGACAGTTTCTGACAGACTGTACACTCCATTTGGCGACGGGCCTTGTGTTACAGTCTCATGCACAAGACTCAGCCGCTATGAGTAGTGCGGATGGCGCACTTTCACATCTCGAAAAGCAGCTCAAAAAATATAAACAGCGCCTGAAGGATCATCACCGAGCACCTCGCGAAGACCGGGTGACACGCGAAGCTTTGGCTTATGTCATTCAACAGGATGATCATGAAGATGACATCGAACTGGGCCATAATCCGCCAGTGATTGCTGAAACCTCAGCTGTGATTCCGGAACTTTCGGTTGGTGAAGCCGTAATGCAGCTTGACATATCAACAAGTAATTTTGTGCTGTTCCACAATAGCAAAGAAGGGCGTATTAACGTGGTTTATCGGCGACCCGATGGCAACATTGGTTGGCTTGACCCGCGTAATTCCCATGCGGTAAAACACTAATTTTACGAGAAGCGGTTTACTTCATGAATCTTGCTGAAATCATTGATGCGCGCGCCGTGTTGCCGCATCTCAAGGCTCAAAA
Source organism: Hyphomicrobiales bacterium (assembly GCA_031393975.1). Taxonomy (GTDB): domain Bacteria; phylum Pseudomonadota; class Alphaproteobacteria; order Rhizobiales; family Aestuariivirgaceae; genus Aestuariivirga. The sequence goes on along the minus strand of JANMWK010000115.1, from coordinate 2,078 downwards.
CAAAAAGCAGTTGCTGCAAGAGTTGGCGCAGGCCATGGGTTCCATTGTTGCAGTTGATCACCGTATTATCTTTGAGACGTTGCTCACGCGTGAGAAATTGGGGTCCACCGGCCTTGGCCAAGGCATTGCCATTCCGCATGGGCGTTTGCCCAATATTAAACGGGTTTATGGATTGTTTGCGCGGTTGGCCACGCCTGTGGCTTATGACAGCGTAGACGGTGAGCCAGTGGATTTGATTTTTGTGTTGCTCTCGCCCGATCAAGCGGGAGCTGATCATCTTACCGCTTTGGCTCGTATTTCTAGGCTTCTGCGCGAACCAGATACCACCAAGAAATTGCGCGGGACTGACAGTGCTGAAGGGCTTTACGCGATATTGACCGAACCGAAAGTCACCACAACAGCCAGTGCAGCTTAGTGGACGCTGGCGGCAATCAGTTCGTGTTCATGCGCGCTGCCTAAGGCGGCTTGATAATTTGGCGAAATCGAAATTGGCGCACCATCAGCATTGTATAGGCAAAAAAGTTGGGCGTTGGGGGGTACCTGCATTTGGTTGCCCAACAGCTTTGCTGCGGCGGCCGCTTCAATTTTACGCACATAGGCCAAAACTCCGCCGCCTAAATGGGCGAGGTCTTCGGCGCTGATCACTGGCTTTTCAATTTTAGTCATGGTGAGCTCCAAAAATCTTGTCCTCTAAATATGTGAAACCGAATGTCACATTTCAAGTGACAAATTCTCCACTTCACCCGCTTGCAAAAATTCTTAACTTAGCGTCAAGTAGGCCAAGGCTTGACCAGCCGGTTAAAAATCAGGGAGTACGATACATGTTAAAATCACTGCTCAGTGCAGTTGCACTTTCCACACTTATGATGTCTGGCGCATTTGCTGCCGACATGGGACCAGCCATAGTTTTTGATATTGGGGGCAAGTTCGACAAGTCGTTCAATGAATCGATGTTCAATGGCGCCGAAAAATTCAAGAAAGAATCAAACGCCGCTTATGGCGAATTCGAAATCGCCAATGAAGCGCAACGGGAAGAAGCCATTCGTAACTTTGCTGATAAGGGCTATTCACCCATCATTGCTGCTGGTTTTGCACAAGCTGCCGCTGTTGAAAAAGTAGCGAAGGAATTCCCTGACCTGAAATTCGCCATCGTAGATATGGTTGTGGATTTGCCAAACGTCGAATCCATAGTCTTCAAAGAACAAGAAGGTTCATATCTCGTCGGCATGGCTGCAGCCTTGGCTTCCAAGTCTGGCAAAGTAGGATTTGTGGGCGGCATGGATATTCCATTGATTCGTCGTTTTGGTTGCGGGTACGCACAGGGTGTTAAGGGTGCAAATAAGGACGCGACAGTATTCCAAAACATGACTGGTGATACCGGTGCAGCATGGAACGACCCTGTAAAGGGCGGCGAAATCACCAAGGGCCAAATGGCAAAGGGTGCTGACGTCGTTTATGCTGCTGCTGGTGCAACCGGACTTGGTGTACTGCAAGCTGCTGCTGATGGTGGCGCACTTTCAATTGGCGTTGACGCCAACCAGAACTATCTGCATCCCGGTAAAGTTCTCACGTCCATGATGAAGCGTGTCGACGTTGCTGTTTATAACACGATGCATGATGGCATTGCTGGCTTCAAACCAGGCATTCATGCTCTTGGCCTCAAAGAAGGCGGTGTTGATTATGCTATGGACGATAACAACAAAGCTTTGTTCACTGCTGAGATGACAGCCAAAGTTGAAGCTGCAAAGGCTGACATCATTTCGGGCAAACTCGAAGTGCATGACTATATGGCCGATAGCAAGTGCCCGGTTGAATAGTATCTAACTCGCGCCCTCCTTCAGAAATGAGGGAGGGCTTTTTTTGTACTCATTATGAACCCAGCCATTGAACTTATTGGAATCGACAAACGCTTTGGTGCCGTTCATGCCAACAATGACGTTTCTTTGTCGATTGCCAAGTCTTCAATCCATGGCATTGTTGGCGAAAATGGAGCTGGAAAATCGACCTTGATGTCGATCCTGTTTGGCTTTTATGCAGCCGACAAGGGTGAAATCCATGTCGATGGCAAGCCTGTCAAA
>JANMWK010000109.1:0-33245 GCA_031393975.1 Hyphomicrobiales bacterium | reverse complement strand
TTGCGCACGCCGTGCTTGATGCCGCGTTGAATTTCAGAAACCGGAACACCCCAGGTTGGCTTCATCTTGCCGCCGAACTTGTTGATGATTTCTTGCAAATCTTCAGGCACTGATGATGAGCCGTGCATCACCAGATGGGTGTTTGGCAGCTTCTTGTGAATCTCTTCGATCACGTTCATGGCCAGCACGTTGCCATCAGGCTTGCGGCTGAATTTGTAGGCGCCATGCGATGTGCCCATGGCAATGGCCAGCGCATCCACTTGGGTTTCTTTGACAAACTTCACGGCTTCATCAGGGTTGGTGAGAAGTTGATCATGGCTGAGAACACCTTCAGCCCCGTGGCCATCTTCCTTGTCGCCCATGCCAGTTTCCAGTGAACCCAAAACGCCAAGTTCGCCTTCAACGGAAATGCCGCCCATGTGGGCCATTTCGGTCACCGTTTTGGTAACGCCAACATTATAGGCCCAGTCGGCTGGTGTCTTGCCGTCCAACATTAATGAGCCATCCATCATCACTGACGTGAAGCCATTTTGAATGGCGGTCATGCAAGTGCCGGGTTCATTGCCGTGGTCCAAATGCACACACACGGGAATGTTGGGATAAATTTCGGTGACGGCGTCCATCATGTGGCGCAGCATTATGTCATTGGCGTAAGCCCGCGCACCCCGTGAGGCTTGAATGATCACAGGAGCGTCTGACGCAGCAGCCGCAGCCATAATCGCCAAGGCCTGTTCCATGTCGTTGATGTTGAAAGCGGGCACGCCATAATCATTTTCTGCGGCGTGATCAAGCAGTTGGCGAAGGGTTATGCGGGCCATGTTTTCTCCTAAAGGGTTTAAAGTGTCGCAGCTCGGATAGTCGATAACCTATCAGGGCACAACTCATTTTGAGGGGCACCTCAGATAGCTGAACCCCCCGCTTCCGCGGGGGTGACGAAGCGGGGGGATCGCGCTATCAAACATCATGACCAAATTCACGTCCATCATCGAATCGCTGCCTGTAACAATTCCATTTATTGGACCCGAAGCGCTGGCGCGGAAATCTGGCCAAACCATCAAAGCCCGCTTGGGAGCCAATGAAAATGTGTTTGGGCCATCGCCGCAGGTGATAGAAGTCCTTCGCCACCATGCCGTAAATGCGTGGCAATATAGCGATCCGGAAGTTCACGATGTAAGACAAGCACTGTCCAAGCACCTGGGTGTCGGGCCCGAAAACATTGCAGTGGGCGAAGGCATTGACGGTTTGCATGGTTTGACAGTGCGCATGTTTGTGGGAGCCGGTGACACAGTTGTAAGTTCGCTTGGGGCTTATCCTACATTTGGCGCGCATGTGACAAGTTTCGCTGGGAACCTGATGACGGTTCCTTTTGCTGAAAATCACGAAGACATTGCAGGTCTATTGAGTCTGGCAAAATCCGAAAAGCCAAAGCTTCTCTATTTCTGCAATCCGGATAATCCGATGGGCACGTGGTGGCCTGCGGCCGATGTGCAAAACCTGATGGATGAAATTCCAGAAGAAACAGTGCTGGCGCTGGATGAGGCCTATCATGAATTTGCTCCTGACGGCACCGCGCCACCGCTTGATATGAACCGCAAAAATGTGTTGCGCTTTCGCACTTTTTCAAAAGCTTATGGGCTGGCTGGAATGCGCATCGGCTATGCCATCGGCCATGCCGATGTCATTGCTGGCTTTGAAAAAGTACGCAATCATTTCGGCGTCACGCGGCTTTCGCAGGTGGCTGCCGTAGCAGCGCTCGCCGATCAAAATTGGGTCGCATTCATAAAGTTCGAAGTGCAAAAGGCCCGTGAGCGTATTTACCGCATCGCGCAAAAAAACGGATTAACGCCCATAGTGTCGGCCACAAATTTTGTGACTATCGACTGCGGGCGGGACAGCATTTATGCCAAGGCGATTGTTGATGGATTGTTGCTATATGGCATTTTCATTCGAATGCCCGGCGTGGCTCCTCTCAACCGCTGTATCCGGGTGAGTTGTGGCAGAGAAAAAGACCTCGACTTGCTAGCCGAGGCCTTGCCGAAAGTTCTTTAAATATTCAGTGTCGTCGGCACTCTTACCTTGAGGCCTTATATAGTTTTTCAGCGACTTCGAATAACTCCTCAGGGGCATAATCTGGCGTGAAAGCCGAGGGCACGCCTGCAAGTTGATGGATTTTTCCACCGTCTGGGTGCCCGTCAACCACTTCCAGTTCACCTCTCGGATCACCCGGCAAAGCTGTTTCGCCATTGCCCCAGATTCCGGCAATTTCACCATAATCTTCAGGGCTGAAAGTATAAAGCCTGCGGTGTGAGCCCTCATTCAAATATTTCTGGCATTCGGGAATTTTGCCAAGCGGGATATTCGGTGTCGGCAACATTTTTTCGATTTCCACACCGGTAATTTGTTTGATGGCCAGCGCATAAGCGTGCGCATGCACAGAGCCTCGCACCAGCAAATAGCCGCACACTTCGCGGCCAGTGGGATCTGTCAAAGTTTCATAAACCCGCAATTTGTGCAGCCGCGCGCCACATTCAAGGTGGAAGTTATGAAGCAGGTCAACAATGACGTTGCCTGTCGTTGTGATAAAATCATTGTTCCACGAAACGCCATTGCTGTTGACAGGTGTGGCGCCGCCGCCATTGGACAGGAACGCAGCAGCCAGGCGTGCATCAGTCATTGCTGAATAGGGGGCGTCTGAAATGTCGCCGCCATCTTTTTCGTCGCCTTTTGGTTTGTCAGGTCCGGCATTGAGCATTGCAACCCCATTGCTCACAAGTTCGACATGGCCCAGCTCTTCTGCTGTGATGCTGGCAACCAACGCATAGAAAGGTCTCAACTTGCTTTTGCTGCGAAAGTTGAAGCTTTGAAACAAATAATTGTTAAGGGTAGACATTTCGCCATACTTACCGCCCAAAAGCTCTTGCAAGGCAGCAGCGGCATTGGGGTCTTTTTTCTTCGGTGCAGGCAGTTCTGTCTGAAGGCGGTCAATGCGCATAAACATGGTGGTACTCCTGTTTGTTGTCAGGAGTAACACCCACGTCTCAGCGATTGTTCCGGCTTACTTCAAAAGTTTTGCGGCAATTTCAGCGACGTGCTTGCCCTGATATTTTGCACCATCAAGTTCATGTCCTGCAGGCATGCGGGAACCATCGCCTCCGGCCACTGTTGATGCGCCATAAGGAGAGCCGCCGCGGATTTCATCATGGCCCGTTTGTCCAGTATAGGAATAAGGCAGGCCAACGATGATCATGCCATGGTGAAGCATTACTGTGTGGAATGAAAGGATAGTGGCTTCCTGACCTCCATGTTGGGTGGCTGAAGAAGTCATTGCTGCACCCACTTTTCCAATAAGCGCACCCTTCATCCAAAGGCTGCCGGTTTGGTCAATAAAGTTTTTCATCTGCGCGGTCATCATGCCATAACGTGTGCCGGTGCCAAAAATGATGGCATCATAGTCAGCCAGTTCTTCTGGCTTGGCGATTTCCGCCTTCTGATCCATTTTGTAATGCATGGATTTTGCAACATCCTCAGGAACAAGTTCAGGTACGCGCTTTACTGTCACCGTTGCGCCAGCTTCCTTGGCACCTTCAGCTGCGGCATAGGCCATGGCCTCCATATGGCCCCAGGCGGAATAATAGAGAACGAGAACTTTAGTCATTGTGGTTTCCTTTGTTAAAGAGTTGCGTGTTGAAGAAGGTCTTTGAGGTCAACGCGCGCGTTCATCATGGCCAGCTTGCCGTCTGGTCCGCGCGGCCATTGGTTTGGGGGTTTGTCCCAATAAAGTTCCACGCCGTTTTCGTCCGGATCGCGCAAATAGAGTGCAACTGAAACACCATGGTCGGCAGCGCCATCCAATTGCAGTCCGGCATTGGTCACTCTTTTAAAGGCATTGGCGAGATCAATGAGGGTGGGGTATAAAATTGCCGTGTGATAAAGCCCCGTTGTGCCTGGTGCGGGTGGTGTGCCGCCTTTGCTTTCCCAGGTGTTGAGACCAATATGGTGGTGATATCCCCCTGCGGAAATGAAAGCCGCCTGATCGCCAAACATTTGTTGCAATTCAAAGCCCAAAACACCGCAGTAAAAGCCAAGGGCACGGGTAAGGTCAGCCACCTTGAGGTGTACATGACCGATTGAGGTTCCTGCCGGAACGCTATAGGGGGTGTCTGCCAAAATGTTTCCTTATGTAACAGTTAATGTTACTATATTAGTCGCGGTCGTTCAACACTTCAAGGTTTATCTGAATTTGTGTAGAGTTGCCGCAGCGGAGAACTTCAATGACATTTATCGCCCCTAAAAATTTCACGATTGTTGATCATCCCCTAGTGTTGCATAAACTGACACTTATGCGGGATAAAAACACGCCGACCACTGTGTTCCGGCAATTGCTGCGCGAAATCAGTTTGCTGCTGGCCTATGAAGTGTCACGGGATTTACCCATGACGACACAACATATTGAAACCCCCGTTGCGCCAATGGACGCTCCTATTATCAAGGGTAAAAAACTGGTGATTGTGTCCGTTTTGCGGGCGGGCAATGGTCTGTTGGAGGGTATGCTGGATTTAATCCCTTCAGCGCGGGTTGGCCATATTGGCCTTTACCGTGATCCTGTCACACTTCAACCTGTGGAATATTATATGAAAGTTCCAACTGATATTTCGGAACGCCGCACCATTGTTGTGGATCCCATGTTGGCCACTGGAAACTCGGTCGCTGCTGCGGTTCGCCGCCTGAAGGAAAAAGGCGCCAAGGACATTCGTTTGGTCACCTTGCTGTCGGCGCCCGAAGGCATCACACGCTTTCATGCCGAACACCCCGATGTGCCGATTTACACGGCAGCGCTCGATTCGCATCTGAATGAGCACGGCTATATTGTGCCGGGGCTGGGCGATGCAGGTGACCGCATGTTTGGCACGAAATAAACCCCGCATTAAGCATGGAAAAAATTTAGCGAAATCTTAAAACTTCCAGCAAGCTTTGCGGCCCTAAGGTGTGTTCAACACAGATAGGGTTAGTTAGCGTTGATGAATGCAGTTGCTGCGAAAGTTAAGCCGTTTAAGCGGGCCGATGGAAGCCCGCGGCGTGTGCTCTATGCTGAAGATCAAACCTCATCGCGCATTGTCACCACGGCCATGCTGAAGCGCATGGGTTTTGAGGTGGATGCCGTGGAAGATGGTGAGCTGGCGCTGCAACACGCGCGGGGCGGATCCTATGATGTGATCTTGCTCGATATTGAAATGCCGGTGATGGATGGGGTTACAGCAGCGCGATCCATTCGTTCCGAGCTTAAACATTGCGATGGCACGCCGATTTTGGCACTTTCAGCCTTTTTAGCAGATTCGACTGAAGCCTGCGTGTGGCGCGATGCGTTTGATAGCGCTTTGCCAAAGCCAGCCAATACCAATGAGCTGCATTTGGCCCTTAGTAAAGCCATGGGTTTGAAAGATAAAAATACCGCTGATCAGTTGGTTGTGTTGCCAGCGCTTACGCCTGATGACGTACTGACTGCCTTGCGCAGTTCACTTTCTCTTGGGGCTTGGGCCCGTTTACAAGCTACCGCCGCGGAGGAAATGCGACACTTGGCTTTGGCCATGAATGCTGCCGCTGAAGCTGACGACGAAGGCCTCGTGCGCAAATGCCGTCATGGGATGAAGGGCTTGGCTTTGAATTTCGGTGCTGGCGAAGTTGTTACAAAGACTAACAATTTTGTGACAGAAAAATCTGATGCCGCGATGATAGCGCTATTGGCGTCAATCGGAATTTGGGAGAAGAGATAAACTCGTTAGTGGGCCGCCGTTTGGGCGCTTGATGTTTGGGCTTCAAGTGCTTTCAACATGTGTAAGACTTCAGCCAATTCGGGGCTAATACGTTTTGGTTGTTTTGGTTGTTCGAGTTTGGTCATAATCACATCCCTTATTTTCAATTTGTATAAAACATTGAACCTAAGGAAACCCTAAGCCTACAAAATTGAATGTAATTAGAACTGGCCATTCATATGGCGTTCAGTGGCAGCGGCGGGAATACTAGAAGATAAGGTAAATTTTTCCTGAAACCTGAAGAGTGACATGTCAGATATGGAATAAAAGATAAACTGAATGTGTAACGTTTTTGGTGGCAGAACATCCAAAACCAATTTTGATGGAGTAAACCTATGATTTCTAAGTTCTCTCTTGGCATTTTAGCAACAGCTGTAACTCTAGTTTTAGGGTCGAGCTTAGTCTTCGCGGGTGGTGATGACACCATTAAGGCCCGTCAGGCCTGCATGAAAGCCAATGGGGCTGGCATGGGCGTTATGGTGCCCATCATTAAAGGTGAAAAACCTTATGATGCCGCAGCGGTTGGCGCTGCACTGGGTGCAATGGACAAAGCCTGTGCGGATTGGGCCAATTTCTGGTCTGCGGACTCGATGAACAGCACTACTTTGAAAACCCACGCGCTTGATGCCATTTGGAAAGACCCAAAAGGATTTGAAGCTGCGGGCGGGACCTACTATACTGCGTTCACAGCACTGAAGGCTACAAAAGATGAAGCCGGTTTTAAAGCAGCATTTGGAGATTTGGGTAAAAGTTGCGGTGGATGCCACGAAAAATTCCGTGGGCCTATGCAATAAGTTTTTTTGAAACACTTATCAAAAAGCACAATTGGGGGCTTGGCGCTTTTAGTAGCGCTGGGCCTTTTTGCTTTTTGGGAAGCAAGTGCGCCACAACCTTTAACAGTTGCTGATATTCCTGAACATACTGCCAATGTTGAAAATGGAAAATTGCTCTATAATATCGGCGGCTGCATTTCCTGCCATGCACCTGGCCCCAATGTGAAAAATGTGGGCGCTGATGTGCCGGCTGGCGGCAAACCACTGGTGACTCCCATTGGAACGCTTTACCCCCCAAATCTCACGCCTGATCGTGAAACCGGTCTTGGCTATTGGACAGATTTAAATTTTATCAATGCCATGCAAGAAGGTTTGGGGCCGCGTGACGAACATTTGATTCCAGCTTTCCCTTATACGTCTTATACGCATATGTCGGGAGAAGACGTCCTCGACATTAAAGCCTATCTCGCAACTTTTGCCCCGGTGAAGAATGCTGTGAAACGGCATGAGATCTGGTTCGAGCCTGTGGTTCGTCGGGGTCTGGGTCTATGGAAGTGGGTTGGTTTTGATCGAACTCTTTGGCAAGCCGATTCCACGCAAACCGCGAGTTGGAATCGTGGCAGCTATTTGGTGCATGGCCCTGGTCATTGCGGCGAATGCCATACACCGCGCACATTATTGAGGAGCAGCGATACGGCGCGGATGTTTGCGGGGGGGCCACATCCTCAAGGTAGAGGCATGGTGCCGTCGCTGCGCGGATTGTTGGCGCGGGGCCGCTATAAGGATGCGGCTGATCTAGTGCTGGCCTTTAAGAATGGTGAGGAATTGGGTTATGATAAAATGTCATCTGGCGGCATGGGCGAGGTGCGCAGGAATATTGCCATGTTGCCGGATGCAGATGTGGCGGCAATTGCCGACTATGTCTTGAGCTTGAAGTGACGAAGGTTAGACCCGCGCTCTTTTCCTGCGGGGCTTTTTAATTTCAGAATTTTCTTCAAACAGCTCAGCCAATTTCTCAGTCATAGCGCCGCCCAATTCTTCAGCGTCGATGATAGTGACGGCGCGCTTGTAATAGCGGGTTACATCATGGCCGATGCCGACGGCAATCAGTTCTACTGGTGAGCGCCCTTCAATGTCGGCGATGACTTGGCGTAAGTGCCGCTCCAGATAATTTCCGCTGTTCACTGAGAGGGTTGAATCATCAACTGGCGCCCCATCAGAAATCACCATCAAAATGCGGCGCTGTTCGGAGCGACCAAGCAAGCGATTATGGGCCCAGATCAAGGCTTCACCATCAATGTTTTCTTTGAGTAGGCCCTCGCGCATCATGAGGCCTAAATTTTTGCGGGCCCGACGCCAAGGTTCGTCAGCGGCTTTATAGATGATGTGACGCAGATCGTTGAGACGACCGGGATTAGTCGATTTACCAGCAGTCAACCATTTCTCTCGTGATTGTCCACCTTTCCATGCTCTGGTCGTGAAGCCCAGAATTTCAACTTTCACACCGCAACGCTCCAGCGTGCGGGCGAGAATATCTGCACAGGTTGCTGCAACTGTGATCGGGCGACCACGCATCGAGCCCGAATTATCAAGCAGGAGCGTTACAACCGTGTCGCGGAATTTTGTGTCTTGCTCGACTTTGAAGGTAAGAGCGTGCAGAGGATCAGTGATGACGCGGGTTAAACGTGCGGCATCTAAAACACCCTCTTCCAGATCAAAATCCCAAGAGCGATTTTGTTGTGCCATCAAGCGGCGTTGCAGACGGTTGGCAAGACGCGCGACAACGCCTTGCAAATTAGAGAGCTGCTTATCGAGATAAGCGCGTAGACGGGTCAGTTCTTCAGCATCACATAAATCCTCAGCGCTGATTTCTTCATCGAATTGATTGGTATAGACTTTGTAAAAATTATCATTGGCCAGTGATGAGAAAGGCAGCTGCGGGCGCCATGGTTCCTCGCCATCTTCCTGCTCTTGGCCATCGGCATCATCAGGCGTTTCTTCTGTTTCAATCTGCTGGGCTTCCATTTCAGCCGAATCAGATTCGCCCTCAGCACCCTCCACTTCTTCAGCCGCAGACTGTTCGCTTTCTTGCTGTTCGCCTTGCGGCGATTCGCTGCGTTCACCTTGATCTTCTTCGGCTTCTTGCTCGTCGTTCTCGTCGCTTTGATCGGGGTCCTCGCCCAACTCATCGGCCATATCGAGAGCGGCGATTAAATCCCGAGATAGACGTGCGAAGGCTTGCTGATCATGCAGGGCATTTTCAAGAGTGCCGATTTTTGGCCCAGCTTTTTCATCCACCCAGCCGCGCCACAAATCAACATAAGCTGAAACTGAGGCTGGTGGTTTTAGACCTGTGAGCTTTTCACGCACGATCAGCCCAACGGCTTCTTCAAGCGGCGTGTCTTTGCGATTGCTAGAACGGTTGACCACCATCTTTCCGTAGCGATCATCCATCATCGCAGACAGGTTATTGGCAACGCCGGACATGGCTCTGGCGCCAATGGCTTCTATGCGCGCTTGTTCCACGGCTTCAAAAACGGCCCGTGCATTTTTGCCTTCAGGGCGATATTTGCCGTGGACCGAATCCGAGTGATGCGAAAGTTTCAGCGTGAAACTATCGGCAAGGCCGCGGGTGATGGCAATATCTTTGACCGTGGCCGCGCCGGAGATTTGCGGCAATTTGGCTTTATGGCCGACGAGCTGAGGCTGTTCGTTGCCGAAGCTGACGGTGAGCTCTGGATCAAGCGCCATCGATTTCATGGCCGTGCTCAACACGTCCTTGAAGCGTTCAGCCCGATCTGGTTTTTCGGCGGCCATGCAAGTTTAGGCTATCGCTATGCGCGATGCCGATTCCGGCAAGTCTTCGCCAAAGCAACGTTGATAGAATTCTGCAACGATAGCGCGTTCTAATTCATCGCACTTATTGAGGAATGTGAGGCGAAAGGCAAAGCCGACATCGCTAAAAATATCAGCATTCTGGGCCCAGGTGATCACTGTACGCGGGCTCATGACGGTAGAAAGATCGCCCTGCATGAAGGCATTGCGGGTGAGATCGGCAACGCGCACCATGTTGGCGATGACTTTGCGGCCTTTATCATTGTCATAGGATTTATTCTTCGACAGAACTACGCCCACTTCTTGGGCGTGAGGCAAATAGTTGAGGGCTGACACGATCGACCAGCGGTCCATCTGTGCCTGATTGATTTGCTGAGTGCCATGGTAGAGCCCAGTGGTGTCACCAAGGCCCACAGTGTTGGCTGTCGCAAATAAACGGAAAGCCGCATGGGGGCGAATGACGCGGCTTTGATCGAGCAACGTGAGCCTACCGGAAGCCTCCAAAATACGCTGGATCACAAACATCACATCTGGCCTACCAGCATCGTATTCGTCGAACACCAACGCAACATTATGTTGATATGACCACGGCAGAATGCCTTCCTTAAACTCCGTGATCTGCTTTCCATCTTTCAAAACAATGGCGTCTTTACCGATCAAGTCGATGCGGCTGATATGGCTATCCAAGTTGATTCGAATGCAAGGCCAATTAAGGCGCGCTGCTACTTGTTCAATGTGTGTCGATTTTCCAGTGCCGTGATAGCCTGTGATCATCACGCGGCGATTGAAAGCAAAACCTGCGAGAATGGCCAGCGTGGTTTCTTTGTTGAACAAATAATCGCTGTCCAATTCGGGCACATGTTCTGCCGTTTCCGAAAACGCCATCACTTGCATATTGGATTCAAAGCCAAAGAGTTGGCTGACGGAGGCTTTTTTATCTGGCAGGCCAGTAGAATTTACGGAAACAGACATTTAATTTGAACTCTTGTGGAAAGATGGTCGTTTTAACGGAATGATTTTATTGGGGCAAGCCTAGCAAAAGCCTGTGGTGCGCAGTGTGTCATAGGCTTTGATCACGGCATTGAGGGCTGCCTCATTGGCGCGGCTGCCGTTGTTGGCGTCAGGGTGCAGACGTTTGACCAATGACTTATATTTAGATTTCACCTCGGCTGGTGTTGCGTCCTCAGGCAGGCTCAAAGCATTTAACGATTCAATTTCGTTACGGCGCAGGGCGCGGCCGTGTTTGGCGTTGGACGTGATTTTTTCTTTCAGCAACATGTTCAAAGGATCATCAATATCCTTGGCCGTACGGCGCGTATTGCCTGCATTAGGGGCCGCACCTTGGCCGCGTTTCCATGTGGGGCGATGGCCGGTTTGGGCTTCCTTTCGGAAAGCTGCTTGGTCCTCATCCTTCATGCCGTCGAAATAATTATAGGTCTTGTTATATTGCTGCACATGGGCGGTGCAGTAATTGTGGAACTGGCCTTCAAAGCCACGGCCCTTTGGGGCTTTGTGTTTTGCGGGCTTATCGCAACCAATCCATTCACACATCAGCACCGAGGCATCAGCCTCGCGTTTGATGCTGGCGGCAGATTTGATACGGATTTTATCGAAAATTTTTGAATCGAGTTTCATGAGGCGTTTGATTATGATGGTTGAGACAGACTTTCGCAACCGGGAACGACAATAAAATGCAAACAGATTTGGGTCCAATTGGAAAAATCATAGAGTCCAAGCTGCAAGCGGGCTTAGCGCCTACTTATTTGCAAGTGATTGATGAGTCAAACCAGCATCATGGCCATGTCGGCGCTCATCCCAGCGGTGAGAGTCATTTTAGAGTTCGTATTTCAGCACCCAAATTTCAAGGTCAATCCCGTGTGGCACAGCATCGCATGGTGAATGCGGTTCTGGCGGCAGAGCTGAAGCAACGGGTCCATGCACTGGCGATTGAGGTGGTTTAACCTTCCTCGGTTTCCGTCTTCACTGGTTCAATCTTATTTACCTTTAAAAGCGACAATTGTTGCTTGCGTTTTTTGAGCACTTCAAACCGGAAGCCATGAAAAGTGAAGACTTGGCCAGCATCGGGGATCATGCGGGCTTCGTGGATAACTAGGCCCGCCACGGTGGTGGCTTCTTCATCGGGTAATTCCCAATCAAAAGAACGGTTGAGATCGCGCAGAGGAACTGCCCCTTCAATCGTATACGATCCATCTGGTTGCTTGCGCACACCGGTGGCCACGGCATCAAACTCATCTTTAATATCGCCGACAATTTCTTCGATGATATCTTCTAAAGTGATGAGGCCTTGCACCTCACCATATTCATCAACAACAATTGCAAAGTGGGTTTTGCGGCGGAGGAAAGCTGTCAGTTGTTCATTGAGCGGCCTTGTGTCAGGCACAAACCAAGCGGGGGTCAAAATATCTTCGAGTTTGAGTTTTGACGAATTGCCATTGTTTTCCTGCGCTGCCGCAAAAAGGTTTTTGGCGTGTAGAATGCCAATAATATTATCGGGGTTATCTTTCCATACAGGCAAGCGTGTGCTGCCGCTTTTTAGGACCTGTTTGATAATTTCGGATATTGGATCGGACACATCAAGCATGGTCATCTTGGTGCGATGGACCATGATGTCGGCCACTTCAAGGTCTTTGAGATCCAGAATGCCACCGAGCATGTCGCGGTCTTTTTTTACGATGGTGCCTTCTTTTTGGTGGAGATCAATGGCACCGCGAATTTCATCGTGGGCGGAGAGGATGCTATCAACATTGCGTGTGTCGACGCCAAAAATGCGGAGTGTTTGCTTGACGATATATTCCACCGTCATCACGATGGGGCCGAGTACGGCCACGATGAAGCGCATGATGGGGGCCACCGACAAGGCCACACGATCGGGGTAGGCGATAGCATAAGTTTTTGGCATCACTTCAGCGAAAATTAGAATGATCACAGTCAGGACTATCGATGCGATCACTGCTCCACTATCGCCGAAAGCTTTGACCAGGGCCGCAGTGGCGACCGCAGATGCGGTAATATTTGCGAGTGTGTTACCCAAAAGCAATGCGCCGATCAAACGTTCAGGCAAAGAAGTGAGTTTCAGCACAGTGGCAGCGCGCCTGCTGCCGCGGCGTTCCATTTCTGTGAGGCGTGCTCGGGAAGCGGTGGTGAGGCCAGTTTCAGAGCCAGAGAAAAAAGCTGAAAGAATAATTAAAAAGAAAATGGAAGCGATGGCAACAGCCACGTCATAGGTTATCATGATTTCTTATCCGCTTGGAGAAAGGCGAGCACTTTTGAATCATCCACTTCTTTGGCGATAAAGCTTTCGCCGATTGATTTTGCTAATATAAACGTCAGTTTTCCGGCCACGGCCTTTTTGTCTTGGCGCATGAGATTGAGAAGGTCTTCGGGCGGCGGCAGGGTGCCTGAAATTTCTGAACTGTGGGTTGGCAGTTTCGCCCGCTTTAAGTGAGTAGCCACTTTGTCCGCGGTGCCTATCGCACAATGGCCGAGTTGCTCGGAGAATCTAAAGGCCTGTACCATGCCGATGCTCACACCTTCACCGTGCAGCAAGCGATCTGAATAACCACATGCTGCCTCCAGCGCATGACCAAAAGTGTGGCCGAGATTGAGCAGGGCGCGAACCCCAGTTTCGGTTTCATCCTCAGCCACAATGCGGGCCTTCATTTCGCAACTGATTTTTACCGCATGGGCTGTGGCTGAAATATCATTGCCAGCTTGCACGATGGCTTCGACATTGTGATCGAGCCACTCAAAAAATGGAGCGTCCGCTAATAGGCCATATTTGGCAATCTCGGCATAACCTGCAGCACGTTGGCGTTGCGGCAAGGTGTTGAGGACATCGAGATCGGCGAGCACTAAAACCGGCTGGTGAAATGCGCCAATCAGGTTTTTTCCAAGCGGTGAGTTGATGCCGGTTTTGCCGCCGACTGAGCTATCAACTTGTGCCAATAATGACGTGGGGATTTGAATGAAGTTCACGCCACGGCGCAATATGCTGGCAGCAAAACCCGTGAGATCACCGATCACGCCACCGCCCAGGGCTATGATCACATCGCGGCGTTCCACGCCTGCCGCTAACAAGCCATCGCAGAGTTCGGCTAGATATTTGTAACTCTTGGTTAATTCGCCCGCAGGCAGAACAACTGCCTTTGTCATTATGTTTTTTGCAGCAAGAGCAGATTCTAAATTTTTAAGGTGGATTTTAGCAACATTTTCGTCCGTCACAATCACAGCGAAAGGGCGCTTAAGATGAGGTGCTATATACTGCGCCGCATTGGCAATCAGGTTTTGGCCAATATGGATTTCATAAGAACGATCAGCAAGGCTGACGGGAACGATGCTGTTATTCATGCGTGGTATCTTCCCAGCCATCCCAATCAACAATGGCTTTAATTACATCATTCACCATCTGCCCATGTTGCACGTCGCGGCTTTCCACTGTGATGTTGGCCTGGGCATAAATCGGGTATCTTGTTTCCATCAGGTTTTTCATCACCGCTTCGGGGTTCTCTTTGAGCAGTGGGCGGTCATTGCGTTTGGCCACACGTTTCAACAACACATCAAGATCGGCTTTTAACCACAGCGAAATACCATTGGCTTTAATGCGAGCACGGGTTTCATCATTCATAAATGCACCCCCACCCGTAGCGAGAACTTGCTGACCATTTTCGAGCAATCTGGTGATCACCCGGCGTTCACCTTCACGAAAATAGTCTTCACCATGGTCTGCAAAGATATCAGGGATGGATTTTCCGGCCGCCAATTCAATTTCATGATCGGCATCGACAAATGGCACATCCAATTTTTCGGCCAAGCGGCGGCCCACACTGGTTTTGCCAGCCCCCATCAAGCCCACCAAAACAATGGCATGATTGCCTAACAAGTGCTTAGCAGTTTCTGCGTCTTTAGCGATTGATCTTCTGGCCATGGTCCATTTCTCGCGGTGCTTTTAACGCAAGCTTGTGTTAAGCGCAAAGCATGGAGTATTTATTTGTTTTTAGGAGATTAGAGGCCCGTGCCTGATACCTTGCGATTTTTACTGGTCATTGGGGTAATTGGCGGACTCATCTATGGTGGGGCTTTGGCTTTGGCCAGTTTTCCCCCCGAACAGACCGAAATCATAAAGCCGTTGCCGCATGAAAAGCTCCGCACCCAATAATGCGGATTATCGGCTGATTGGCCGTTTTCTGGAAATGATGAGCGCTGAACGCGGTGCAGCAGCCAATTCATTGGCAGCGTATCGACGGGATTTGCACAGTTATCTGGAATTTCTAAAATCGAAGAATGTTGTACTAAAGGCGGCACAAACTAATGATGTGCGAGGATTTTTGGCTGATACCGAGTATCATGGTCTGGCCCGAACAACGGCCGCACGCAGACTTTCGGCAGTGAAACAGTTTCACCTTTTTTTGCAAGCCGAAGGGTTAGCCAGCGAAAACCCCGCTGCAATTGTAGAGGGACCTCGGGCTGCCAAGCCTTTGCCTAAAATGCTCTCTGACACTGAAATGATTGCATTATTGGCGGCGGCGGAAGAGCGGGTGCAAAGGTCTGAGTTAAAGGCTTTGTTTAAAGCCTTGCGGCTGCAGTGTTTGCTCGAATTGCTTGCAGCGACGGGCCTTCGTGTTTCGGAGTTGGTGGGCCTTTCTTATCGGGCGGCACTCACTGATGATGCGTTTCTTACGATTAGGGGCAAAGGTGGGCGCGAACGTATTGTACCGTTTTCGGAGCGGGCGCGCGGATTTCTCAAGACTTATGTGAAAGCATTGAAAGCAGAATCCGAATCGCAGCCGAAATGGTTGTTTCCCTCACATGGCGCGGGTGGGATGCTGACGCGGCAACATTTCGGCCTCGAATTGAAATTATTGGCTAGAGATGCAGGGCTTGATGCCGCCACAGTTTCTCCCCATGTGCTGCGCCATGTATTTGCCAGTCATCTTTTGGCGCACGGTGCAGATTTACGAGCGGTGCAACAAATGTTGGGACATGCTGATATTTCGACCACGCAGATTTATACTCACGTGCAAGCGGAACGATTGAAGGAAGTGGTGGAAAAGTTTCATCCGCTTTCAAAAAAGAGCTGATGCAAGAAAGGTTGACTTTGGCTGCAGTCATCGCCAGAAACTGCGCCATATAATTAGATAAGAGGGATCATGCACGCTTTTTTGGATTTTGAAGCCCCGATTGCCGATCTGGAGGGTAAAATTGCTGAACTGCGTAATATGGCGCAAGGCGATGCTACAGTTTCCATTGCAGATGACGTAAAATCACTGGAAAAAAAAGCCAACAAGATTCTCGCTGATCTCTATCAATCATTGACGCCATGGCAGAAAGCCCAAGTGGCCCGTCACCCTGATCGCCCCCATGCCCTCAATTATATTGCGACATTGATTACTGATTTTGTGCCGTTGGCTGGCGACCGAAAATTTGCCGAGGATGAAGCCGTGGTGGGTGGGCTTGGGCGCTTTCAAGGGCAAGCTGTTGTGGTGATTGGGCAAGAAAAAGGCTCCGACACGGCAAGCCGCCTTAAGCATAATTTTGGCATGGCCAAGCCTGAGGGTTATCGCAAAGCCGTTCGCCTGATGGAAATGGCAGATCGATTTGGTTTGCCAGTTATAACATTCGTGGACACCTCGGGCGCTTATCCCGGTGTGGAAGCTGAAGAACGCGGGCAGGCAGAAGCGATTGCACGCTCCACGGATTGTTGCCTGGCTCTGGGTGTGCCTATGGTTTCTGTGATTATTGGCGAAGGTGGATCAGGTGGAGCGATTGCCATTGCCACGGCCAACACGGTGTTGATGTTGGAACATTCCATTTACAGCGTGATCTCGCCTGAGGGGGCGGCTTCGATTTTATGGCGTGATCCGGCGCGAGCTAAAGATGCTGCCACTGCTTTGAAGATTACCGCACAGGATTTGAAAAAGTATGGGGTGATCGATGAGATCATTCCTGAACCGATGGGTGGGGCTCACCGTATGCCAGAGCAAGCTATGAAAGCTGTGAGCGAGGCCATTTCTCGCACGCTCAAAGCGTTTGAGGGACTCTCAGCTGATGTGGTGCGCACGCAGCGCCGTGAGAAATTTTTGGGAATTGGTCGCAGTCTTTAAAGGATTAGACATGAAATTATCTCGGCGTGGTTTTGTTTTAGGGGCAGCCCTGATTGGAGTTTCGCGCCCGAGTTTTGCTAGCGCTCCGGTTTTGCAAATCGGTACCCGCATATTAGATGTGAAAGGCAAGGCCGCAAAAGTCTATGGGATTGTGGGGCCCACAGGAAAGCCCGGGCTTGAAATGGTTTTGGGTCAACGCTTTCAATTTGATTTACAGAATACACTGGATGAAGAAACGGCCATTCACTGGCATGGGTTAACGCCGCCTGCAGTGCAAGATGGAGTACCTCTGGTTTCAGCAGCGGCATTGGCAGCAGGTGAAACACGCGCCTATGATTTTGAAAATCTTAAAGCTGGTACCCATTGGATGCATTCGCATTTAGGGTTGCAGGAACAGAAGCTTTTGGCAGCCCCTCTGATTGTTCTTGAAACAAAAACCCCGATATTTGATGAGCAAGAACATGTTGTCATGCTCCATGATTTTACGTTTCGCGAACCTGACGAAATTTTGGCAGAATTAAAGGCAGACGGTGGTGCCCATGCCATGAATAATATGCCGGGCATGATGATGGGTTCGGATGTCGATTATGACGCGATATTGGCCAATGATCGGACACTGGATGATCCTGAAGTTTTACGTGTTCAAAAGGGGGGCTTTTTGCGCTTGCGCATAATCAACGCAGCGTCTGCGACCAATATGTGGATTGATTTGGGTTCGCTTCAAGGGCAGCTGTTGGCTGTGGATGGCAACACGGTATTTCCCGTTAAGGGATCGAAGGTTCCGCTTGGCATTGCACAGCGGGCGGATATTCGTATCGCACTGCCTGCGGGATCGGGGGCTTGGCCGATATTATTTCAATCTGAAGGTGCGACTTTGCGGGGTGGAATTATCATCCAAGCGGGCGAAGGTAAGGTTGCAAAGATTTCTGACCAAGGGGAAGCTGGGGCAGCTCTGGATTTGAAGTTGGAGTCCAAGCTCAAACCTGTGGCGCAACTCTCGCTTGATCCGGTCACTCACACTGAAACCGTAGCCCTTACCGGAGGGGATGACAATTATGCGTGGGGCTTTAACGGTAAAGCTATGATGCATGATGTTTTATTCAGTGTGCGCCAAGCTGAACGCGTAGAAGTGACTCTGCAGAACACCACCAATATGGCGCATCCCATGCATCTTCATGGTCATTATTTCAAAGTTGTAGGCATCGGTGGCAAGCGCATTGATGGTGCGATCAGGGATACGATTTTGGTTCCTGCGGGTGCGAATGTGACCATTCAGTTTGACGCCAATAATCCCGGCACATGGGCGTTTCATTGTCATCATCTTTATCACATGAATTCCGGTATGATGGCGACAATGGGCTATGTGGGGGCGGCTTAAAGCAACTCTTGCAGATGTGGGATTAACGGTAGATCTGCGGGTGGCATGGGATATTCGCGCAGATTTTTCGCGAACACCCATTTTAGAACCTGGCCTTCTAAGGCCTGAGCCATACCCTTCCAACGCCGACAAATATAGAGCGGCATGAGCAAATGGAACTCTTTATAGGCGTGACTGGCAAAAGTTAGTGGTGCCAGACAAGAATGTTCGACATCAATGCCGAGCTCTTCTTTGAGTTCACGAATCAATGCAGTTTCGGGGCGTTCGCCTTGCTCTACTTTGCCGCCGGGAAATTCCCAAAGGCCTGCAAGTGTTTTGCCTTCCGGACGTTTGGCCAGTAGAATGCGGCCGTCAGCATCAATCAAGGCCACCGCCGCGACGAGGACGATTTTCATTAGCTGCGGTAGGAGCCATTAATGTCGATATAACGATGCGTGAGATCGCAAGTCCACACCGTGGCAGTGCCTTTGCCAACACCCATATCCGCCTCGATTTTGATCTCGCGGCCCTTCATATGGGGCATAATGTCGGCTTCTTTATAGTTGACATCTTTCATGCCTTTGGCAGCCACTTGAATGCCACCGATTTTAATTCGCAATCTATCGCGAATGGCTTTTTCGCCAGATTTTCCGATTGCCATAACAATGCGGCCCCAGTTTGCATCCTCGCCAGCGATTGCAGTTTTAACTAAAGGTGAATTGGCAATGCTCATGCCAATTTTTTTGGCGGCTGATTCTGATTCAGCTCCGGTGATTTTGATTTCGACGAGTTTCTCTGCGCCTTCACCATCTTTTACAACCTGCAATGCAAGATCGAGACAAAGTGTTGATAGAGCCTTGGCGAATGGTTTTAGTCTTGCGTCATCTGCTGATTTGAGGGCTTTGAGGGGAGCACTTGTTTGGCCGGTTGCAAACACTAGGACCGTATCAGATGTTGAGGTGTCGCCATCTACAGTAATGCAGTTGAAAGATTTGACAACGCTTTGTGACAGAAGTTTTTGTAGAATTTTAGCTGGCAAATGAGCGTCGGTAAAAAGGAACACCAGCATGGTGGCCATGTCTGGCGCTATCATGCCAGAGCCTTTTGCAATGCCATTGATGGTGACAGTCTTGCCACCCAACTTTACTTTTGCTGTTGCCAGTTTTTGAAATGTGTCCGTGGTCATAATGGCGCGAGCTGCCATATCCCAAGCTGATGCCGATGCGTCATTTTTGAGTTGCGCCAAGGCATTCACGATAGGTGCTGGATTTAACAGTTCGCCAATCACACCTGTGGAGGCTTGAAAAACTTCTTCTGGCTTACAGCCAAATGTTTTAGCAGCAGCAGAGGCGACAGCTTTAACCGTAGCCACCCCTTTTTTGCCAGTGAAGGCATTAGCATTGCCAGCATTCACCACGAGGGCGCGGCCGATGCCTTTTTTTAAATTTTCGGCACACCAATCAACCGGTGCTGATCGTGATTTTGAATTGGTGAGGCAGCCTGCAACTGTGGTTCCTGCATCCATCAAAGCTACCAACACGTCGGGTCGATTCTTGTAGCGAATACCGGTAGCCGCAGAGGCCAATTTGACGCCGGCAATTTCGGGTAAATGCGGGAATGAAACCGGCGCCAATGGTGAAACCACGTTAGACATCAAGCATCCCCCCGCAGTTTGATCTATTGTTTTGGCGCATCCGGCAATGCGAGATCGCCCTTGCCACCATCGCTGCCATCGGCAGGTACAGCAATATCAGCTCCCGCACCGCCCTGTTGTTCAAGCAGGGTTTTATGCTGGGTTTGAGCTTCCTCTTGTGCCTTTTTTAAATCAGGGTCGAGAATTTCAACTTTGGCTGTGCCTTGCAAGCTGGCGAGCAAGGCCTGGACCTTATCGCGCACCAGCACATTGCGAATGGCACGCTTGACCTGATCGTATGGTTGAGAGGCACCCATTTTACGGTCATCCATACGAATAATGTGCCAACCAAAGTCAGTCTTTACAGGTTGCGAGATTTCACCAACTTTAAGTGCGAAAGCTGCATCTGAGAAGGCTTTCACCATTTCAGGGGCCGTGAAATAACCCAAATCGCCACCATAATCTTTAGAACCATCCAAGCTATATTGCTTGGCCAGATCTTCGAATTTCTCGCCTTTTTGCAGTTTGGCTTCAATGTCCTGGGCTTCTTTTTCGGTCGCTACCAAAATATGGCGCGCACGCACGCGTTCAGTTGACTGAACTTTGGCTGATTCCTTATCGTAAGCCGCTTTAATCTCTTCTTCGGTGATTGCAGGGCTGATTTTTTGGGCCAAATAAGAATCGCGCAAGGCCTTGGCCTGATAGGCAGCCAAACGGCGCTTATAATCCTCGCTTTCTCCAACCCCTTCTTTGGCCGCCACTTGCGCCAGTAAATGTCGTTCAATCAAAAACTCTACTACGAACGGAAAACGCAGTTTTGGCGGCATGTTTGGTAATTGGCCGACCACATCATCAAAGGCCATGCGCACTTCAGAGGTTTTGATTTCATAACCATTGACTGTCGCCACAATTTTGTCATCACCTGTGAGAGGATCGGCAGCCGTGCTTTGGGCGTAAGCTGGCGCAAAAAGGGATACAACAAGAGCTCCAGAAAAGAGCGCGGTCTTCAATATTTTGTGAATGCGTGGCATGTAATCCATCGGTGTTAATGCACTGGGGGTCTCGTATATGCAGGGCTTGCCGTTGAAACAAGGCAACAATAAGCCTTTTGGCGAGTTGTTGCTGACATGCAACAGGTTGAAAATTCGGCCAATCACTCTTATTTGCGCAGTATTACGTAATTGAAATGTTTGCCAGCGCTGAATCCTGCGCTAGAAGACCGCCAAAACCGGGGTCACCCCCTCAAGGAAAGAATCACATGCTCGGACCGCTGCGCAAGTTGGCCGCCAAAGTTTTTGGCACAACAAATGATCGTAAATTGGTAAGCTTTCAAAAGCGGGTGCCGGAAATTAATGCTTTGGAGGCGCAATTTGCTGCGTTGAGCGATGAAGCCTTAAAGGCTGTTACTACTGAATTTAAAGCTGAGTTGGCATCTGGCAAAACCCTCGATGATATTCTGCCACGCGCTTTTGCGGCCGTGCGGGAAGCCGCGAAACGGTCTTTGGGCTTACGCCCCTTTGATG
Organism: Hyphomicrobiales bacterium; assembly: GCA_031393975.1. GTDB lineage: Bacteria > Pseudomonadota > Alphaproteobacteria > Rhizobiales > Aestuariivirgaceae > Aestuariivirga. The sequence continues at coordinate 12,193 of JANMWK010000109.1, read as the reverse complement.
TGCAAATGGTCGGCGGCATGGTTTTACATGCGGGTATGATTTCAGAAATGAAAACCGGTGAAGGCAAAACTTTGGTTGCCACTTTGCCAGTTTATTTAAATGCGCTCGAAGGTAAGGGCGTTCATGTGGTGACGGTCAATGACTATTTGGCAAAGCGCGACTCGGCTTGGATGGCAAAAGTTTATGGAACTTTGGGCTTAACCACAGGCGTGATCGTGCATGGCTTGGAAGATTCTGAGCGTCGTGCGGCTTATGCCTGCGATGTGACTTATGCCACTAACAATGAATTGGGTTTTGATTACCTACGCGATAACATGAAATATCATCTCGAAGAGATGGTGCAACGCGGGCACACCTATGCGATTGTAGACGAAGTCGATTCTATTCTGATTGATGAAGCGCGAACACCCTTAATTATTTCTGGCCCTTCGGAAGATCAGTCGCAGCTTTATAATTCGCTTGATCAGTTTATTCCGCGCCTTGTAGCGGCTGATTATGAATTGGATGAAAAACAACGCCAAGTAACATTGACCGAAGCTGGCAATGAACACTTGGAGCAATTGTTAACGTCGGCTGGTGTGATGAAGGCTGGCAGCAGCATGTATGATGCAGCCAATATTTCTATTGTGCATCACATCCAACAGGCATTACGTGCCCACACGCTGTTTCAATTGGACAAAGACTATATTGTCAAAGACGGCGAGGTTGTCATCATTGATGAATTCACCGGCCGTATGATGACGGGTCGGCGCTATTCGGATGGTTTACATCAAGCAATTGAAGCTAAAGAACATGTGCAGGTAATGCCAGAAAATGTAACCATGGCTTCTGTCACATTCCAAAACTTTTTCCGCATGTATAAAAAGCTGGCTGGCATGACCGGAACGGCCCTTACAGAAGCTGATGAGTTCCATGATATTTATGGATTGGAAGTGATCGACATTCCAACCAATGTTCTGGTTGCCCGCAAAGATGAAGATGATGAAGTTTACCGTACAGCCAAGGAAAAATATGCTGCGATCAGCGATACCATTCGTGTTGCGCGGGGCCGTGGTCAACCGGTATTGGTTGGCACCACTTCAATTGAAAAATCGGAAGAGCTTTCAGCCTTGTTCAAAGCCACGGGCATTGAACATAATGTTTTGAATGCGCGTTTTCATGAACAAGAAGCCACAATTATTGCGCAAGCTGGTGCGCCGGGTGCAGTGACAATTGCAACTAATATGGCGGGCCGTGGCACGGATATTAAGCTGGGTGGCAATTTGGATATGCGAGTTGCCAATGAAGTAGGTGACATGGTGGAAGGTCCAGAACGCAAACGCCTTATTCAAAAAATCAGTGATGAAATTGAAAGCAATAAGCGCGTTGTTATTGATGCCGGTGGCCTGTTTGTAATTGGCACCGAGCGCCACGAAAGCCGCCGCATTGACAACCAATTGCGTGGCCGTTCCGGCCGTCAGGGTGATCCCGGGCAATCGCGTTTCTACCTTTCGCTGCAAGATGATTTGATGCGGATATTCGGATCAGATCGTTTGGATGGCATGTTGCAAAAACTTGGGCTGAAAGAAGGCGAAGCGATTGTGTCTTCGTGGATCAATAAAGCTCTCGAAAAAGCTCAACAAAAAGTTGAAGCGCGCAACTTTGATATTCGTAAGAACTTGCTGAAATTTGACAATGTGATGAATGATCAGCGCAAGGCGATTTTTGATCAACGCATTGGCATTATGAATGGCGAAGAGATTCACGAGACCGTGGATGATATGCGCCACGATATTATTAGTGAATTGATTGCCAAGCACATTCCTGAAAATGCCTATGCTGAAAGCTGGGATGCTTCAGGCCTGCGCGAGCGCTTGCGCGAAGCTGTGGGTGTGGATTATCCAATTGAAGACTGGGCCAAAGAAGAAGGCATTGCAGACGAAGAAATTCGTGACCGTGTGACAAAAACCGCTGATACATTCTATATGTCGAAGCGTGAAAAATATACGTCCGACATTATGCAGCAGGTCGAAAAATCTGTATTACTTCAAACGTTGGATCGTTTGTGGCGCGAGCATATTGTTGCTGTTGATTATTTGCGTCAGGTTATTCATTTGCGTGGTTATGGTCAGCGCGATCCATTGAATGAATATAAGACAGAAGGCTTCACGCTGTTCTCAGACATGATTACGCGTTTGAAAGAGGCGGTGACGGGCCAATTGATGCGCGTAGAGATTAATATGCAGCCTCAGGACGATTTATTGCCGGATGCCAGTCACCTGCCACCAATGCAGGCTCATCACATTGATGCTACGACAGGCCAAGATGATTTGGGCGAAGGGCTATCATTGTTCCCAACAGTTGCTGCAGTTACAAACCGTGATCCAAAGAATCAGGAAACGTGGGGCAAGGTCGCGCGCAATGATGATTGCCCTTGCGGTTCCGGCAAGAAATATAAGCATTGCCATGGGGCTTATGTTTGAGACGACTGCTTAAGGACTTCGGCTAAGTGATGTGTTGCGCTGCCTGGCTTTAGGGCTTTGGGTTGGCTTTCGTGGGGGCGCCAAGCCATCGCCCAAGCGATCTCCAAGGTGGCATGAATGCGACCATCAGGGTCTGTGTTGGTGGCATGAAAATGTTCGGCCATTTTGGTGAGCAAGCGCCTAGAAATAAATCTGGGGTTTCGCCCTACTAGGGGATTTGCATATCCGAACGATTTTACTTCTTTCATTAAAGCGAAGACATCAGCATATCGCACTTCACTGTTATCAATATCGGCCACCGGAAGAGCCAGACCGGCGCGTTGCATGAGGCCGCCTAATTCACGCACACCAATCATGGGGGCCACACGGGGTGAAACACCGCCGGTAATTTCCAGTTCGGCATGGAGCCAGCTTTCGCGCAATTCGCGCAAGGTGTCGCCAGCAAAAAATGCGACAACTAGCAATCCATCCGGCTTCAAGCTGCGGCCCAACTGCGAAAGATGACCGGGTACGTCATTGACGCAATGCAGATCAAGCATGCTGAAGACGGCATCAAAGGTGTTTTCGGGCAAGTCTAAGTTGTCATACGAAGACGGGTGGGCAATGTTGAGGTCAGTGACTTTTCCTGAAAGCTCCAAGGATTTAGCAATGATCTGTGGTGATTGTGCTATCAATAGTGAATGAGGAAACGTCTTCATAATAAAAGATAGGCGCTCACCCAGTTCTGCTGCCATATGGTTTTCTAAAATCTCGGTGCCACTGGCGCGGGCCTGTCTAGCCAGATAAAGTGCTCGATCAAAGATTTCGGGGGCGTGCTCGGTCATGGATGATCAGCTAGCGGAAAAAGGTCATAGGTTCCAGCTTGCTGCGGTGAAAAGTTTTTTCCGTGGGCTGGTCGATATTGTTACGCCGCCAAAATGTTTGACCTGTCGTGGTGACGTTTTGCAAGGGGCTAGTCTCTGCACGTCGTGCTGGCAGAATCTGACATATCTCGAAGACCCTGTGTGTGATCTGCTGGGAACCCCCTTTGCTTATGATGAAGGTGAAGGCTCTCTCAGTGCTGCGGCTTTGGCTGACCCACCGCCTTGGGACCGTGGCCGAGCTGCTGTGCTATTTGATGATGCGGCCAAGGGCTTGGTTCATGCTTTAAAATATCGCGACACGACTGAGGCTGGACTATTCATGGCGCGGCTGATGGCTCGAGCTGGTCGGGATTTGGTGGCCGAGGCCGATGTGATTTTACCAGTGCCGCTGCACCGAACGCGGCTCTGGAAGCGGCGGTTTAATCAAGCCGCGTTTTTGGCTCAACCCATTGCGGCAAGTGCCGGGAAAGACATGGCCACTGATATTCTGGTTCGCCAAAGGGCTACGCAGCAGCAGGTGGGCTTGAATGCCGAAGCGCGACACAAGAATGTGCGCAAAGCCTTTGTCGTGCCGTTTGAGAAATCAGCTTTAATTTCCGGTAAAACAATCTTATTAGTTGATGATGTGCGCACCACCGGAGCCACGCTGGCGGCTTGTGCTGTTGCCTTAAAGAAAGCAGGTTGCAGTCGCGTTTTTGTGCTCACCTTCGCCCTTGTGAAAGAGCCGCACCGAATGCATATAGAGGCTTAATGGAAGTGAACATGCCGAAAATTGAAATTTACACCACGAACGCCTGCGGATTTTGCTCGGCTGCTAAAGCCTTGCTGGCCAAAAAGGGTGCTCAGTTCCACGAAATTGACGTGAGCTACGATGCTGGAGAACGGGCGCGCATGATGGCGCGAACTGGGGGCCGGCGCAGCGTGCCGCAGATATTCATCGGTGAGGCCCATGTTGGCGGTTGTGATGACCTACACGCTTTGGATGCAAAGGGTGGGCTTGATCCACTGTTGGCTTCGTCATGAGTTTTAAAGCAGGACTCATTCAACTGCGCTCCTCGCGCGAGATGGCAACGAATTTAACAGAGGCCTCCACACTGATCCGCCAAGCCGCTTCGCAAGGGGCCACATTTATCTCAACGCCTGAAATGACCAATATATTTGAGCCTGACCGCGAGCGGTTAAAAGCTGTGGTGATGACGGAGAGCGAAGACTCATCCGTGGCCGGATTTGTCGAGTTGGCTGCGAAATTAGAAGTCTGGTTGCATCTCGGGTCGCTGGCTTTGAAGGGTGCTGACGGCAAACTCGTCAATCGCACTTTGTTGCTGAATCCCAAGGGTGAAATTGTTGCGCGATATGACAAAATCCATCTGTTCGATGTGGATTTGCCCAATGGCGATAAATATCGCGAGTCAGAGACATTCACGGCTGGCGCTGAAGCTGTGAAAGTGGATCTGCCATTTTGCAGTTTGGGACTTTCGATTTGTTATGATGTGCGCCATCCTGCGCTCTATCATGCGCTGGCTAGAGCTGGGGCTGATGTGTTGGTGGTCCCAGCGGCCTTCACAGTTCCCACAGGCAAGGCGCATTGGCATGTGTTGCTGCGAGCGCGGGCGATAGAAACTGGAAGCTATGTTATTGCCGCGGCACAAGGCGGCACCCATGATTCAGGCCGTGAAACATTTGGCCACAGCAAGGTTGTAGACCCCTGGGGCAAGGTGATTGCTGAGGCGGGCGTGGACCCGGAATATCTTTTGTTTGAAATAGATCCTGCGGAATCAGCCGCAGCTCGGGCTCGTATTCCGGCTTTGGCGCATGCCCGCGAGTTTACGCTTTCGCAGGTGAAAGCTTGATTCGTTACGACCTTATTTGTGTTAGGGGCCATGAATTTGACGGCTGGTTTTCGGATAGTGCAGCCTTTGACAAGCAAGCCAAGCGAGGGCAAATTTCCTGCTCACACTGCGGTGTGAATAAAATCGAAAAACAAATCATGGCTCCCGGTATTCCTGCCAAGGGTAATCGCAAATCAGAAACGCAAGCGATGACGGCAGGCCCACTCGATCCTCGCGCTGCTGCGATGATGCAAATGATGCGTGACTACCGCAAGCATGTGACTGAAAACTCGGAAAACGTGGGTGATAGATTCGCCGATGAAGCCCGCAAAATCCATTTTAAAGAAGTGAAAGAGCGTGCCATTTATGGCGAGGCCACCGGTGATGATGCCAAGGCGCTGATTGAGGATGGGATTGACGTGCATCCGATTCCAAGGTTGCCTGAAGACGGGAATTAGATTCAACCCAACTGCGCCACTAGCATGTAATTCACATCCATATCCTTAGCTTTGCGCCATTCGTTGGCGATGGGGTGGTAAGTGACACCGCATTCGGCTTTTGTGACAGCGCCTGATTCACCGAGCCAGCCTTTCAATTCCGTGGGTGTGATAAATTTTTCCCATTCGTGGGTGCCTTTGGGGAGCCAGCCTAAAACATATTCGGCACCGACGATGGCGAGCGCGAAAGATTTTAGGGTGCGGTTCAACGTAGCGACGAACATGAGGCCGTTGGGCTTCATCAGGCTCACGCAAGTTGCTGTGAAATGCTGCGGGTTGGCGACGTGTTCAATGACTTCCATATTCAGAATTATATCGAATTTTTCGCCATTGGCAGCCAAATCTTCGGCTGTGCCAATGCGGTAGTCGATGTTTAATTCCATTTCATTGGCGTGGACTGAAGCGGTTTTGATGTTTTTTTCTGAAGGGTCTACACCCACCACATTCGCTCCTAACCTTGCCATGGGTTCACATAAAAGGCCACCGCCACAGCCAATATCTAGGAATCGGAGGCCCTTAAACGGTTCGCGCTCGATGGGATCAAGCCCTAAACGAGCGCAGACCTGCTCTTTTATATAAGCCAGCCGAACCGGATTGAACTTATGCAAAACTCCGAATTTACCTTTCGGATTCCACCATTCCGCCGCCATTCTGCTGAATTTTTCGACTTCGGCAGGGTTAAGGCTGGAGAGGTTCGGTTTTGTATCTATTGTCATTGCAAATTGTTACCTGAATTTGATTGTCACATTATTGCATATATATGTGCCCTCACCTAAGAGTACGCCGCGCCGCACCTTGCGGCTGTTATTTTTATGGGGAATGGGCCGATGGGCCGTTTGGTTATGAAATTCGGCGGTACGTCGGTGGCAGATATTGAGCGCATCCGCAACGTTGCGCGCCATGTCGAACGCGAAGTGAAGGCTGGCCACCATGTGGCTGTCGTCGTTTCAGCCATGGCTGGAACCACCAATCAGCTTGTTGACTGGTGCAAACAAGCCTCAGCCGTGCATGATTTGCGCGAATATGATGCCATTGTTGCCTCTGGTGAACAGGTGACGGCAGGGCTTCTCGCCATAGTGCTTCAGGATTTGGGCATTCCGGCCCGTTCATGGCATGGCTGGCAAATTCCACTGCAGTCTGATGGGGTGCATGGATCGGCGCGCATTACCGGCATTGTTGCTGGTGAAATTCGCAAGCGCATGGAACAGGGTCAAGTGGCGGTGATCGCCGGCTTTCAAGGCATCGGGCCTGATAAACGCATTACAACGCTGGGCCGTGGTGGTTCTGATACTTCGGGGGTAGCGATTGCAGCAGCACTTGACGCTTCCTGCGATATATATACCGATGTGGACGGAGTTTATACGGCAGACCCACGCATTGTGACGGGTGCTCAAAAGCTGGACCGTATTTCGTACGAGGAAATGTTGGAACAGGCTTCGTTGGGGGCCAAAGTTTTGCAGCCGCGCTCAGTGGAACTGGCAATGGTTTATAAAGTGCCGTTGCAGGTGCGGTCAAGTTTTGAATCACCTGATTCTCCAAACCAAAACAAAGTAGATGGCACCGGACCCGGAACCATTGTGTGCGATGAGGATAAAATGATGGAACAGCATGTTGTCAGTGGCATTGCCTATTCACGCGACGAAGCGAAAATTTCGTTGCGTAAAGTTAAAGATAAACCTGGAGTTTCAGCGGCGATTTTTGGTCCACTTGCTGAAGCCGATATCAGTGTTGACATGATCGTGCAGAATGTCTCCAGCGATGGCGCATTTGCCAATCTCACTTTCACATTGCCACGCAAAGATTTGCGCAAAGCCATCGATGTGTTGAATGGCATTAAATCTGCGTTGGATTTTCAAGAGATGACACACTCTGCTGATGTTGCCAAAGTTTCAGTGGTGGGTATTGGGATGCGCAGCCACGCCGGTGTGGCCGCCAAAATGTTTAAGGCGCTGGCTGATAAGGGCATTAACATTCAAGCCATCACCACGTCTGAAATTAAAGTGAGCGTTCTAATCGACGAGGCTTATACAGAACTTGCGGTGCGCGCTTTGCACACAGCTTATGGATTGGACAAGGCTTGAGATGATGATCAAATTGCACCATCGTCAAGGCCGCGAAAGCTAAGGACCCCAGCTGATGCTCAATTCCGCACTCGGCCCGCGAGTTATGCTTCGAAAGCTCCGCACGGTGATGGCGGAGCCGGAGACGGCGCAAAAGCGGCTCGACAAAATCGTAACATTGATCGCTGGCAATATGGTTGCTGAGGTGTGCTCGATCTATGTGATGCGGCCGGGTAACATTCTAGAACTCTATGCGACCGAAGGTTTGAAGCGCGAGGCAGTTCATAAGTCCAAACTCAAAGTGGGTGAAGGCCTTGTCGGGTTGATCGGTGATCAAGCCATTGGCCTCAACCTGTCAGAAGCTGATAAGCATCCTGCATTCAAATATTTGCCTGAAACCGGCGAAGAACTTTATAGCTCGTTCCTCGGCGTGCCGGTGATGCGCGGTGGTGCAGTGATTGGCGTTCTTGTCGTGCAGAATAAAACCCAACGCCATTATTCCGACGAAGAAGAAGAAGCTCTGCAAACTACAGCGATGGTGCTGGCTGAAGTGATGGCCTCGGGTGAGCTTAAGGAAATGGCTCGGGAAACGGCTATTGATGTGGCGCATGTGCGTTCACACCATTTGCGCGTTGAGCCATTGGCTGAAGGTATAGCCTTGGGACATGTGGTTTTGCATGAACCGCGGGTTCGCATTCAAAACATGATTGCAGAAGATATCCCCGCCGAGCAGAAGCGATTAGAAAATGCTGTGGCACAATTGCGTTCGCAGGTTGACGCGCTGCTGGACGGGTCCGAAGCGATGCGAGCTACGGACTATACCGATGTGCTCGAAACTATTCGTATGTTTGCGCATGACAAAGGTTGGCTCTCGCGCTTGAAAGAAGCGGTTGCCACCGGCCTCACGGCGGAGGCAGCCGTGGAGCGCGTGCAAAATGATAACCGTGCCCGGATGCAACGGATGCAGGATCCTTATCTGCGCGAGCGGATGCATGATTTGGATGATCTTTCTAATCGTCTGTTGCGGATTATCACGGGTGCGGTAGCCACTGCCTCACGCACTGATTTGCCTGCCAACGCCATTGTGGTTTCGCGTAATATGGGACCAGCCGAACTTCTTGATTATGACCGCACAAAAATTCGCGGTGTAATTTTGGAAGAAGGGGGCAAGACTAGCCATGTGGCGATCGTGGCGCGGGCTCTTGGCATCCCGGCTATTGGTTTGGCTGATGGAATTGTTAATCTGGTTGATACCGGAGATGCCATCATTGTTGATGGTGGTACGGGTGAGATTTTTGTTCGTCCTTCCTCAGAGCTGCAAAAATCCTACGCGGAAAAAGTGCGCTTCTATGCTAAGAAGCAGGAACGATTTACGGCTCTGAGGGACTTGCCTGCCAAGACCCGTGATGGCCAAACGATAAGCTTAAATATCAATGCTGGTCTCACGGTTGATATGCCCCACCTGCACGAATCTGGCGCAGATGGTGTTGGCCTTTATCGCACGGAGCTGCATTTCATGATGGCACAGCGGTTCCCGCGGCTTTCAGCACAGGTGCGGCACTACCAAAGTATTATTGATCAGGCGGAAGGCAAGCCTGTGGTGTTTCGCACCCTTGATATTGGGGCCGATAAAACACTGCCTTATCTGCGCCAGCCGCGCGAAGAAAACCCGGCTTTAGGGTGGCGTTCAATTCGCATGGCTATGGACCGGCCTGCTTTATTGCGTTTGCAAGCGCGAGCGATGCTGATTGCAGGTGCCAGCCATGATTTGAAAATCATGTTCCCAATGATTGCTGATGTTCAGGAATTTTTGCAGGCCAAGCACGCCGTAATGATGGAACACGCCATTCTCACCAACCGCGGACATGTGTTACCAAAAAGTCTGAAAATTGGTGTGATGATAGAAATTCCATCGCTGCTTTGGCAATTGGATTACTTATTCCCAGTGGTTGATTTTGCTTCAATTGGTTCGAATGATTTGGTGCAGTTTTTGTTTGCGTCAGATCGCGGCAATCCGAAACTGGCTGGGCGTTATGATGCGCTGAGCCCTGCCGCTTTGGGGGCCATGCGACAGATTGTGGAACGGGCCAAGGTGCATGGCAAAACTGTTACGCTGTGTGGAGAACTTGGTGGGCGTCCATTGGAGGCGATGGGCTTGGTTGGGGTTGGACTCACCTCGATGAGTATGGTGCCATCTGGCGTTGGTCCGGTGAAAGCCATGATCCGTTCACTGGATCAAGCCAAGCTTTGGGCCTTCATGCAGCCGCTGCTCGCCAGTGGCATTCACTCGCTGCGTAGTGATCTCATGGAATTTGCGCAACGCCACAGGGTTGAAATTTAAAATAATTTTTTGCCGTTAGGGCGCTGTTCACCATTCTTGTTCATTCTCAGGCTCAATATCCACATCGTTAACACGCGTTAACAGTTGCGTAGAGAGTTGCCATGGAATTTCAAAACCAAAATTTGCCCGATGCCCGCACGGAACCGACTATGTTTGCGGATGCACCACGCCATAAACCGGACGGAAAGACTGATCCCGCAGCCGAAGTGGGTTGGTTTTTGCAGCGCGAACGTGAGAAACGTGGGCTAACGCTAGAAGAAGCTGGCGATGCCACGGGCATTCACCCTTATCATGTCGAAGCCATCGAATATGGTGATATGACGCATATGCCACCCCGCATGGAAGCCCTTGAGATGATCGCTGGATATGCGCAATTTCTCGGCTTTGATGCTGAGCCTTTGGTCGAACATATGATAGCCTTTTTGCCCGCCCCTCCGGTGGCGCGCAAAGCTTTTCATCCGGCAAGCCCGCCTTTGCTTTCAAGTGCTAAAATTCTCGCGTTCGGCAAAATGCCGAAACTTCCAGAATTGAAACTTCGCCTAGCGAATTATCCCGGTGGTACAGGTGGGATTGTGGCTTCGGCTTTCGCGGTGTTTATGGTTTTTGCGGGCACAAACTGGATGTTCTCAGCTCGGTCAGCGCCACCAGCTGATACCGCTCAAGTGGCGCAAGTGGCTGCTGACCCGATGCCGACGGCCTCTACTGGGCCGGAAGTTGCCGATGTTAAAACAACTGAGACACCGCTGCAAAATGTGGCCGTTGCACCGGCCCCTGCAGATCAGGCACCCGTGGTTGCTGCTGTTGATGACGCTGATTCAATGGGGAACTTTATTCAGGATCAAATTCCTGAACCCATGTCTGGTAAACCTAAAAAACTGAAACAGATTGCGACGGGCGATGTTGCTGAAACGGATACAGGCCGCGTTTATGGCGCTGGCAATGATGCGGCCCGTTTGGTTTTAAAAGCCAAAGCACCTGTCTGGCTGCGCATTGAAGATGCCAAAGGCAATGTGGTGATGACGCAAATGTTGAGCACTGGGGATACTTACCGTGTGCCAAACCGTGATGGTCTAATCGCACTTTCGCGTGATGGCGGCCGCTTGGCTTATTTGATTGACGGCAAGGAAAAAGGCGTTCTCGGGCCCGTCGGGCAGATCCTGGTCGGTGAAAAATTGGACGTTGCCGCATTAGAAGCTAAGAACTGAGCATTCCTTTTGCGAATTTGAGACGGGTGCGCTAGAAGCCCACCCGTCATGTCAGCCATCCATATTCAAAAACTCGATCGCATATTGGAACGCTTCGCCACTGTCGAGAACGCGCTATCCAGCGGAGCCACAGGCGAAGTTTTTGTTAAGCTCTCAAAAGACTATGCCGAACTTGAGCCCATGGCCAAGGGGGCTCGCAATCTCAAGGCTGCTTATGTCGAACGTGACGGTCTTGCTGAAATGTTGATCAGCGGTGGCGAAATGGCGCAGCTGGCTGAAGCTGAAAAGCCTGCTCTTGAAGAGCGTGTTTCTGCGTTTGAACAAGACATGCGGATTTTGCTGTTGCCAAAAGACTCAGCGGATGAGCGTAATGTTATTCTCGAAGTTCGGGCAGGGACGGGTGGCGATGAAGCCGCTATTTTTGCCGGCGATTTGTTCCGCATGTACCAACGCTATGCACAGTTTCGCGGCTGGAAGGTTGAAATTATTTCCGCTTCGGATGGTGAACATGGTGGCTACAAAGAAATCATTGCCAATATTTTTGGCTCTGGCGCTTATGCCAATTTGAAGTTTGAGTCAGGTGTACACCGCGTTCAGCGTGTGCCAGCGACTGAGACGCAAGGGCGCATTCACACGTCGGCGGCCACGGTTGCTGTGCTTCCCGAAGCCGAAGAGGTGGATATTAAAATTGAAGATAAAGATTTGCGCATTGACGTATTTCGGTCCTCTGGCCCTGGCGGCCAATCAGTGAACACCACAGACAGTGCGGTACGCATCACTCACCTCCCCACCGGTGTGGTGGTTTCGCAGCAAGATGAAAAATCACAAATAAAAAACAAGGCCAAGGCCATGAAGGTTTTGCGGGCGCGGCTATTTGAGCGCGAACGCGACCGCATTGATTCGGAACGCTCGGCCACGCGTAAAGGGCAGGTAGGG
>JANMWK010000067.1:0-5530 GCA_031393975.1 Hyphomicrobiales bacterium | reverse complement strand
CCGCGACTATTTTTTTAGAAACGGGCAACGCATTTGCGGTTGTGCCGATGAACAAAGGCAGCAAGGTGAAGGCGACAGAAAAGAGCAGGGTTTTTTTCAAAGGTATTTTCCTTGTTGTGCCGATTGACCAGCAGATTGGCGTCCAATCTGATTCTGTTTGCAAGCTTTAAGCAAAACACTGCTGTGGCGCATTGTCAACGAGGGTTCTACTTTACAATGTCAAACAGCAGGGCCTTTGCTTCACAGGAAACGTCTTTCCCGCTTTACTTGACCGAAACTGTATATAATCCTACGGTAGAACTTGTAAGGGTTTCTTTTTAGAAGTTTTACGGTTTCGTAAAACGTGCTCATGATCTTTATCGTAAAGCGCTGAATCCCTGAAGTTAGTGTGGCCGAAAACGAGGCCAACCAAAACCAAAGCCGTGCGTGTGATTTTGGCCGCTTTCACTTTTTTGGCAATGGTGGACAGTGTGCCATGGATGAACAACTCATCAGGGCACGTCACGCGGTAAGCAACCACCACAGGGCAATCGGGCCCATAATGCGGCGTGAGCGCCCGCTCGATATAACCAAGATTTCGGATTGACAAGTGAATGGCCAGCGTGGCCTTGCTGGCACCCAGTTTTTCCAATTCCTCGCCGGGCGGCATGGCGCTGGCCTGCATGGTGGTCCGTGTGATGATCACCGTTTGTGCGATTTCCGGAAGCGTAAATTCAGTTTTGAGTGCTGCGGCGGCGGCGGCAAAGGCTGGAACTCCGGGGCAGACATCGTAAAAGATGCCCAATGCATCAAGTCTGCGCATTTGCTCGGCAATTGCTCCGTACACGGATGGATCACCGGAATGGACGCGGGCAACATCTTGGCCTTTGTCATGTGCCAGTTTCATTTCGTCAATGATCTGGTCAAGGTGCAAAGGTGCTGTATCGATTACGCGAGCACCTTCCGGGGCAGCTTTAACCAGTTCTTCTGGAACCAACGAACCCGCATATAAACACACAGGGCAAGATTGAATGAGTTTCAATCCACGCACTGTGATTAAGTCTGATGCGCCGGGGCCTGCGCCGATAAAGTGTACAGTCATTTTAAATCCATTTTCTTTGCATAACCGCGCGGGGTGTAAGCATAAGTTTTGCCATCTCCGCGCTTGAATGATTTTGATTGGGAGGAGCCGACCATGACCAAAGTAAGCATGTCCACTTCATCGGGATTGAAGTCAGCGAAATTCACAATTTTTGTTTTCTCCTCAGGGCGACCAAGGTTCGAGGCGATCACCACGGGCGTATCAGACGGGCGATAATTTTTCAGAATTGCAAAGGCGCGTTCCAGTTGATCACGGCGCTTGAGCGAACGCGGATTGTAAAAAGAAATCACAAAATCACCTTCAGCAGCTGCGCGCAGTCGCTTCTCAATCACCTCCCAAGGGGTGAGCAAATCCGAAAGCGAGATGCAACAAAAATCATGCCCGATCATCGCACCCGCTTTTGCCGAAGCGGCTTGAAAAGCAGAAATTCCGGGGTGCACTTCAACGGCAATGCGGCAAGGCTCTCGGTCAATCAATTCATAAACAAGTGCGGCCATCGCATAGATCCCTGCATCGCCGGAACAGACGAGGGCGACACGTTTTCCCTTCTTAGCAAGCTCAATTGCATGGCGGCAGCGGGCTTCTTCATCACCAAGGGGGAAGTCATGGCGGGTTTGGGCAGAACGGAGATGTTCTACAAGATCGAGATATAAAGTGTACCCGACCCATTCAGAGGCAAACCATAGTTCAAAATCAACGTCAGGAGTGAGAGTTCCTGCGGCACCTGGACCGAGGCCAACAATAGAAACATGTCCTTGCCTTCGTCCTTCGTGATTTTGAAAATCGTCGTAGCTTGCTGCTTGAGCAATGGCGATTGTGGCATGTTTGCTTTTCATTTTTGGAACGATGAGTTTGCCGCGCCTACCTACGAGCGATAATGCCGCCGCTTCTGCCACACTCGGAGTTCCAACTTCAGCATCAACAATTTTTGAAGGATTTTCTACTCTGTGAAACTCTCGTTTTAGTTGTTCAGCTGTGAAGTAGAAGATGTTATCAAATTGGTTAATAGCAGCTTCATCCTCTTTCAAATCGATTGACGCATATTGAAAGATAGATTTCTCTGCTAGAGCATTTGCCGCCAATGCTTCTTCGAGTAACTTTTTGACTTCTGCCGGATCAGTTCCGCGTTCGCAACCAATGCCAACAGCAAGGGTTGAGGAATTATAGACGAGATGGCGTGGCCCGCCTGTTTTATTATGGATTGTGATTTCTTGAACTATTTCTTCTCCGCGAAGTTTGGCGGCAACCGCACCCTTATAGTCATCAGGATTTGATAAATGCGCTCCAACTGGATCATCTAACAAATCACCAAACATAACATCGCTAGCAGTTGTTATGGCGACCATGCCACCTGTTGATGCTGAAATCTTGGAAGCCAAATCGTTTGCGCCGTGGTGGCCACCAAGAAGAGGAACTACTGACGACCCATCCTCTGCAACAGCAATAACAGGTGGTTCGCGGTGCTTGTTCTTAAGCCTATTAGCCACGGCACGAATGAGGATGCCTGTCGCACATATACCAATAATAGAATGATTGAATGCAAAGGCCCTCGAGATTGCATGTGTGGCTTTTTCATAATTTACATCGCAACCGTCCAGCCCTTCCGGCCCATGAATGAGGCCGCCGATTTCGGCCTTTATCTTTTGCGCCAGCGGCAAAGCTGAAGGCCCGAGGATGAAGATTGCTGTTTGCTTTAGCGCCATGTTAGGTCCGCACAATGATTGTTGTGAAATAGGGCAGGGTGTCGCCTTCGATGTTTTCGACTGCGGTAATTTTCTGATTGTCGCGCGTTGCGTTTTCGATTGCGGTAGCTTTCGAAAGGAGACCAAGTTCTGCCAAAATTAATTTTAGCTTTCCAAAATGCCTGCCCACTTTGATGATTGCAACGGCTTGGCTGGTGGCGAGTTCGAAATGCAACCGGTCTTCGGGCAGTGTGGCAGGTAGGATTTTCAACATATCATCGCGCGACACCAGCGGCCGGCCAAGAGCTGCTGCTGCTGCGGTGATGGAGGTTACTCCGGGCACGACAACAGTTCTATATTTTTCCGCCAAGCGTTCAAAAATATACATGAAGCTTCCATAGAAAAACGGGTCACCTTCGCAGAGCATCACAACATCTTGGCCTTGGTCTAAGTGCGCAGAAATCACAATCGCACCTTCATCATAGGCGGCCTGACCAATCTCACGTTCAACGCGCATGGGCATGTCGATAGCTATTTCCGTCGCTCCATCTGGGATGAAGGGTTTTGCGATATCGCGCGCTGTGGAATCTTTGCCGTTGGCGCAGAGATAAGCGATTACATCACTGGTGGAAATTAAACGCCAAGCTTTCACCGTCATCAATTCGGGATCGCCAGGGCCAACGCCCACACCGTAAAGGATTCCGGTTTTTACCATGGTTTTTGTGCCCGCCATTGGGTAACTGCCATGCGCGGCTTCAGAGCGCGATAAGGGCCAACCTTAGTGAGATTTGAGATTTCGATTTTTACCAATTCACCACCGTGTTTTTCCTGCAAATCATAAAGATGCATTTCACCTTCAATGGTGACAACATTGGCCACCAGCTTTCCGGCAGGTCGCAGTGCTTCCCAAGCGGTTTCAAACACACCTGCATTTCCTACGCCGCCGCCGATGAAAACGGCGTGTGGGGCAGGGAGGTTTGCAAATGTTTCAGGCGCTTTGCCGGAAACAATTTTGAGTCGCGGTGTGCCGAGTGCCTCCATATTTTGAGCAATCATATTGAGGCGTTCGGCATTGTGCTCAAACGCGAGGGCCTCACAGCCGCGCGTGCTGCGCATCCATTCGATAGCAATGGAACCGCAGCCTGCGCCCACATCCCACAGCAATTGATCGGGTGCGGGAGCTAATGCAGCGAGAGTTGCGGCGCGCACCTCGCGTTTGGTGAGCTGACCATCATGGATGAAAGCCTCATCAGGCAGGCCAGCAAGGCGCGAATAGATTTTCGCGATGAATGAGGCAATGCAGTGAATTGCCACGGTGTTGAGAGGTGAATACTCCGTGGACGGATTATATTTTGAAACACGTTCATTGTCTCCGCCGAGATTTTCCAACACTGTAATTTCGCTTTGGCCAAAACCACGTGTTTCCAATCGCTGTACAATTTCAAGAATGGTGCTGGTGTCAGCGGTGAGCACGATGAGCTTGGTGTCGGGATGGATAAAAGCTTCAAGGTTTGCGGCGGGACGACCGTGCAGGGTGAGTGTGTCACAATCCGGCAAGCTCCAGCCCATGCGGGATGCTGCAAGCGAGAAGGCGGAGATGTGGGGGATGATTGTCATTTCCGTGAAAGGAATGAACTGCATCAATTTGCGGGCCACCCCATAATTCATCGGGTCGCCGGTGGCGAGGATCACGGTGTTGCGGCCTGCAAGAGGTTTTATGCGTTCCACGACAACTGAAAACGGCTGTGGCCATTCGTGAATTTCGGCTTTTAAATTGGGCAACAGTTTCAAAAGGCGTGTGGATCCCACAATGACATCTGTTGATTTTATCGCAAGGCGGGCACGATTGGATAGGCCTTCCCAGCCGTCTTCGCCCATGCCGATGATGGTGAGCCATTTGGTCATTGCAAAGTACTCGTTAAAGCATTCACCACGGAAGACGCCATGGCTGACCCACCTTTGCGGCCTTTGATAGTGGCAAAGGGAATGCCACGTGAGTTTGCAATGAGTTCTGCTTTGCTTTCCGCTGCCCCCACGAAGCCCACAGGAAAGCCTGCAATGCAAGCGGGCTTTGGTGCGCCAGAATCAATCATTTCCAACAGAGCAAAAAGCGCTGTGGGTGCATTGCCGATGACAACAATGGCGCCGACGAGATTTTCTTTCCACAACTGTGTGGCTGCTGCGGTGCGAGTGATGCTTTGGGCAATGCCAATTTCACGAGCGCGGGGATCATTCAGTGTACAGATGATTTCTACGTCGGCGGGAAGTTGCCGTGCAATAATGCCATGGCGCACCATTTCAACATCGACGAGGATTGATCTCTTGTTAGTCAATACTGTGTTGGCTGCTGCTACAAAATCTTCGGAAATTACCAAGTCCGAAATAATCTCTGGCATTCCACAGGCATGAATAATCCGCACGGCGATATCATGCGCGTCGTTGGGAATTGTAGATAAATCAGTTTCACTTCGAATGATTTCAAAGGAACGCGCATAGATTTTAGTTGGATCCTTCAGGTAATTCATTTCTTGTCCATGCTTTTTGGCCCAAGCGGATGATTGGCGTGCGGGTAAACCGCGTGGGTGTGACCATCATCATGGGAATGGCTGTGGCCATGCGTTTCAGGTTTTGAAACCAGCTTAAATGGACCATCTTGGCAATGACCCGTACAATTGCCGCCCGCATCACACAGCAGGCATTCTTTAGCGCTCATGCCTTCCACGTGATGGTGATGGCTTTCCTGCACTGCACCGACTTCGGCTTCAAA
>JANMWK010000043.1:0-2132 GCA_031393975.1 Hyphomicrobiales bacterium | reverse complement strand
TGCGAATGGCCAGTGGTTGATGGTCGGTTTTGGGGCTTGGATTCTTGAAGAAAAATCAACAGGTCTGCTTATTGGCGAAGCGGGCTTTCTTGATTGCAAGCGCGATATATCGCCATCAATGAATGAAACACCGGAGATGGGTTGGGTTTTATCGACTGCTTATCACGGCAAGGGCTTTGCGACTGAGGCGCTGCAAAAAATTGCTACTTGGGGTGATCGAAATTTAACGCAAGACTTAACCGCCTGCATCACCGCACCAGAGAACGCCGCATCAATCCGAGTCGCACAAAAATTGGGATTTAAGGAAGTCGCGCAAACCACCTATCAGGGCGAACCAACTTTGTTGTTTCATCGCCTGCGCGCTTCGCTTTAATTCATTTCAATAAACATTTCAGATTTTGGCCGGCGTGCTTTCTTCAAATTGACGAGCCAATCACCACTGGCATCCCGGTGACCTAGTCCCATAATCACAACGCTGCGAAGTCCGCATGCTTTAAGCCCCAAAATCTCATCAAATTTCGCAGGATCAAAGCCACCCATAGGCGAAGAATCAATTTTGAGTTCAGCAGCTGCCGCAAGCGCAAAGCCCAATCCGATAAAAGCTTGCTGAGCTGCAAACTGAAAGTTTGCTTCGGCTGATTTAGCGGCAAATCCTGCAATCGAACTCTTGCGGCGTGCGGTCAGTTCTTCGCTTTGGCCACGTACGTCTGCAAGCACATCAAATACCTTACCAAGATTATGTTCTGTAATATTGTCCCAAGCCGCAAAAACTAAAAAATGCGATGCCTCAGTTAATTGGGCCTGATTATAGGCCGCCGCTTTTAATTTTTCACGCAGGTCAACATTATTCACAACAATAACATCATAGGGCTGAAAGCCATTTGAACTTGGCGCCATGCGGATGGCTTCCAAGATTTGATCCAGCTCAGCCTGCTTCAATTTTTTAGAGGTGTCATATTTCTTTGTGGCATAACGCCAACTTAGATTTTGCAGAAAACTCATGACGCGTTCCTTTTGGTATCTATCCGAGTTACATATAGATAGTTATGTGGATTTCAAGGGGAAGAGTATTTTTTCAAAAAATTCTCGATACTAAACGTCCGCATATCTTCGACGGCCTTCGCCAGTTGATCGTGAGGCCAATCCCACCACGCCAAATCAATAATTTTTGTACGGATGGATTTTTTGAAGCGCCATTTAATGCGTTTTGCTGGCACGCCGGCAACAATTGCATAGGGTTCAACATTTTTTGTAACAACAGCACCCGCCGCAACAACGGCACCGTGGCCAATTGAAAGACCGGGCATAATTATCGCCCCATGCCCGATCCACACATCATGGCCAACCGTCACGCGCGCCCGTTTTCGCACCTCTCTAAAATCCTTATCGACCTTGGCGTATAAAAAATATTCGTTCGGACGATACGTGATTTTATGTTGCGAGATGCGGTCAATCGGATGGCTCAGGGCATTGATCCGCACGTCGGCTGCAATGGCGCAAAATTTGCCGATATCGGTATAGATCGCCTCAACATGGCGCTCGATATATGTGTAATCTCCAACTGAAGTTTCGGCCAATGAACAGCGCTCGGCCACATCGGTGAATTGCCCCAAAACACATGTCCGCAAAATGCTGGATGAATGAACGCGCGGCGAACCATCACGCGGCGCATTGACCTTATGCCGTATCTGTTTTTCACTCATGGCGGCACCATAACAAAAAGCCGCCCTGAATCAGAGCGGCTTTTCAAAACCTATCAATTTTAAACTTAAGCAGCCTTGGCAGCTAAAGCTTCAACTTTCTTGGTGATCGAAACCTTCAGCTTTTTGCACTTGGCAGAAAGCTCATCAGCCTTGGCTTTCAGCAAGAAGCTGTCCAAACCACCGCGATGTTCAACCGACTTCAATGCGTGAGCCGATATACGCAAATTGTAAGACAAGCCCATTGCTTCGCTCATCAAGCTAACCTGACACAGGTTTGGCAAGAAGCGGGTCTTGGTTTTGTTATTGGCGTGGCTGACCTGGTGGCCTGATTGCCAGCCTTTGCCAGTGAGTTCGCAACGACGCGCCATGATAATCTCCATACAAAAGAACGAGCCGGAAAGTGGTTCCGGCTCCTGTTGCGGTTCCTAT
>JANMWK010000189.1:0-6823 GCA_031393975.1 Hyphomicrobiales bacterium | reverse complement strand
GTTCGAAGCTATGTTCAGCAAGTTGTCGTTCATACTGACTGTTTGAAGATCACACTTAAGTCAGGCACTGGGAATCAGATCCAGATTCTTACTGTGCTGTGGGTCAAGCCATCGACAACGCGAAAGCGCGAGATTTTGGGTGCGGCAAAAAAAACCTCGACACGTCCCATCCGCAGCGAGGCCAGATCGCGATTGCTCAAGGGAATTGCGCACGGTCGACTTTGGCTTGACCAATTGATTGCAGGTCACGTTGAAGGCATCAATGCACTAGCCGCAAGACAAAATGTTTCGGAGAAGACTGTCAGGTCCACGCTCTCCTTAGTGTTCCTTGCACCTGATATCGTTCAAGCAACCATTGAAGGAAAGCTGCCACGTGGTCTCGGTGTCACCCAGATGACCGACCTGCCCATGGACTGGGCCGCGCAACGCCAACAGCTTGGCATCGGTTAAAATCTCAACTGTTTAGTTTCAGCTGCTCAGCCAAGGTGAAGGCGGCGCATTTGCGAGCGTGCACAAGTGTCGAACCTGTCTCAGATCACTGTCGAACTCGTCTCTGCAATCGCGCTTTTTGATTCTGGGAAAATCTTTTTGGAGGCCTGAGACTTGCGCGAGAATTGCCCTGATATACGGCCCAAAGCGTCTCCGCAGAGACCGCAATAGGGCGTAACCATTCCTGCAAGAAGCGTAAATGTCGGCGCCATTTACTCTCAAGCAGAAGACCGTGAGTTTGTATGAGAGTGGATGGTGGAGCCAGGCGGAATCGAACCGCCGACCTCTTGCATGCCATGCAAGCGCTCTACCAACTGAGCTATGACCCCATCGCTGCACTGTGCAGACTTTTAAATTCGAGCGGAACCTAGTTCGGTGCCGCCCGAGTTTCAAGCTAAATATTATTGTTCTTCGTCGTCGTCTTTGCCGCCGCCTTCGACGAGATCATCCATGTTACCTTCATCTTCTTCTTCAACGAGGAAGGTATCATCCTCATCATCATCGGCTGTGTCAGCAGCATCTTCGCCCAAATCCACATCTTCAATGCCTGCAGTTTCGTCATCCGCCTTTTCTTCAGCTTCGACTTCATCGAGGCTGACCAATTCCACTTCACCTGAATCAGCATCATCATTGGCTTCGGCATCATGCGGCTTGGGCGCAGGCTGTGGCACCGCACCTGGATAATCAGCTTTAGATGGCAAAATGGAGAGAGCCACAAAGCTGGTGGAGCATTTGGGGCAGGTAATCGGATCTTTTAACAGGTCATAAAAACGCGTTGCGCAATTTGGGCAGGTGCGTTTTGTACCAAGCTCAGCTTTAACCAAGGGAATGTCCTTTCGACGGGAAAACGGGGTTGAGGCGGCTCATGCCACGGCTGTGCTGGAATGTCAAAAGGGGAGTTGGGGAAGCCGGTGAATCTCAAACCCTTGGCACAGCTCACACTCAGACCATGATAATCTTGAGGTCAACGGCCTAGTCTTTAGAGTTTCGATTTCAAATATAATAAAATAAATTGATGATTGCTCGGAAAGGGAACTGATCTTGGCGTTTTCGAATATTGCACTATCTGTAAAATAAATGTTGGCGTCGTTGGCCAAGCACATGCGTTTGAGTGGTCCGTCATTTGCAAATCAAACGAGCGCCGACGTAGCGAATGATTGGGAGTTGGCAAATCATGCGACTGCGAATTTAAGTAAAGCTTGGACTGGACCATCAATGGGTAATATATAAATGGCCACAAAAGGCGTGGCTCCATTCAACAAAAATTTTAGAGATAGAGTGCCGCTCAACTCTATTCGTTTTCGGGTCAGCCCAGCCCAAGTCCACCTTTTGCTGGCTTTCAACATGCCGAAGGTGGCGGCTAAGAAGGTAAATCCTACTAATTTAGGCTAGCAGTAATAGTAAATTTACCGAGCAAAATGAAGCTGCTGGCAGACATTGATAAATAGCGGTTTTTGGGATAAATAGCGGTTTTTGGTGACAAGTTTTTTTATCCCGTGTAATCGGTCGCCATGACCCATTCTTCAGCAAATCCAACCCCGCTCATTTCCCGCAAAGCCACAGGCCTTAAAGGCACGATAAAAGTGCCTGGTGATAAATCGATGTCGCATCGTTCACTCATGTTTGGCGCAATTGCTACGGGGCAGACGCGGATTACTGGATTGCTCGAGGCGCAAGATGTGGTGAATACCGCAAAAGCCATGGCAGCTCTTGGGGCCAAGACTGAGCGATTGCCCTCTGGCGAATGGCTGGTAGACGGTGTTGGTATTGGCGGGCTTAAATCTCCGGTGGGCGATTTAGATTTTGGTAATTCCGGCACCGGCGTTAGGCTTGCACTGGGGTTAATGGCTTCATCGCCGATTACTGCACGGTGTGTGGGTGATGCCAGTCTATCTGGGCGACCGATGGGCCGGGTCACCACGCCGCTCTCACAGTTCGGCACCTCTTTCGAAGCTTCCGAAGGCCATAAGCTGCCGCTGATCATTCATGGTGCGGCCGATGCCAAGCCGATCAGCTATACTTTGCCGATGGCCTCGGCACAGGTGAAATCCGCCGTGCTGCTGGCTGGTATTAATACTGCGGGCGTTACCACTGTTATTGAACCTGTGGCCACGCGCGACCACACCGAAAAAATGCTGCAAGGCTTTGGCGCTAAGCTTACCGTCGAAGTGAAAGATGGAGCACGGCATATCTCGATTGAAGGCAAGCACGAATTGGCAGCGCAGACTTTGGCTGTGCCGGGCGACCCCTCCTCGGCGGCATTTCCGATGGTGGCGGCTCTTATTACGCCGGGTTCAGAGATTGTGATTGAAAACATCATGCTCAATCCAACGCGCACTGGACTGATCGCCACACTGATCGAAATGGGTGGCAATATTAAAATTGAAAACCGCCGCGATGCGAGCGGTGAAGCAGTGGGCGATTTGCACGTGAAATATTCGCAACTGCGAGGCATTAAAGTACCAGAGTCGCGTGCCCCTTCGATGATTGATGAAAATCCCATTCATTCGGTTGCAGCTTCTTTCGCTGAAGGCACCACACGCAAGGAAGGCTAGGAAGAACAACGCGTGAAAGAAAGTGATCGCCTCGCTGCGGTCGAGGCTGGCCTGCAAGCCAATGGTGTTTTGACATCATCGGGGCGTGATTGGCTGGAAGTGACGGGCGGTGGAGCGCCCGGTGGTGGCAAGGTTTCAACCCATATGGATCACCGCATTGCCATGTCATTTCTGGTAATGGGCTTAGCATCTCGCATTCACACTACGATTGACGACAGCGGATTTATTGCCACAAGCTTTCCGGGCTTTGTGGAATTGCTAAATGGCTTAGGTGCGCGGATATCTCCGCTATGATTATCGCGGTTGATGGACCGTCAGCTGCGGGCAAGGGCACGCTTGCAAAGGCCATCGCCGCCCATTTTAAATTACATTACCTTGATACGGGCTCACTCTATCGTCGTGTTGCACTTGCACAGATGCGCAAGGGAGGCGACTCGGTTGCATTGGCCTACGCACTGAATATTTCGGACTATGCCGATCACGAATTGCGAAATGAGGCTGTTGCCAAAGCGGCCTCGGAAGTGGCCGCCATTCCTGCGGTGCGCGCGGCACTTTTGGATTTTCAGCGCAATTTTGCAAAACAAAGTTCGGGTGCCGTGTTAGATGGCCGCGATATTGGAACTGTCATTTGCCCCGACGCGGATTTTAAATTTTATGTGACCGCTTCAGTTCAGTCGCGTGCGGAGCGGCGATTTCAGGAGTTGCGGCACAGCGGCGTGACCTTTGAAGAAATCGCTGGCGACATCCGTGCCCGTGATGAACGCGATGCCAAACAGAGTGCGCCCGCTGAAGATGCGATCATAATCGACAGCAGCGATTTGACAGCTGATGAAGTTTTGAGTGAAGTGATCAAGGTCATCGACGAGGGCAAATGATGTTAAAATATCTGCTGGTATTTGTACCAATTACAGCGTTGCTTGCCTATTATGTTCACGCTTCTGATGCGATTATTTTTATTTCCGCAGCACTCGCGATCATTCCGATCGCCGCTCTTATGGGCGTGGCTACGGAAAATCTCGCAGTTAAGACCGGCCCCACCATTGGCGGGCTGCTCAACGCCACATTCGGTAATGCAACTGAACTAATCATCGCATTTTTCGCCTTGCGGGCTGGAAAGATTGATGTGGTGAAGGCGAGCATTACCGGCTCAATGATTGCCAATATGTTGCTGGTGTTGGGCCTTGCACTTTTTCTCGGTGGCCTCACACACAAGAAGCAGATTTTCAACAAAGATGTGGCTGGCGCATTGTCCAGTCTGTTGATCATCGTGATGATCGCATTTCTGGTGCCCGCGATTTTTGATTTCACCGAACGTGGCGAAGGCATTTCGCCTTCACAAACGTTGATTAGCGATGAAAAATTTTCGATTGCCGCCAGCGTGGTGTTGATTGGGCTTTATATCTGCAATCTCATTTTCAGCTTGGTCACGCATAAGGATTTATTATCGACCAGCGATGATGAACATGGGGGAAATGCTTGGCCCGTGAAGCGCGGGGTTTTGACTTTGATTGTGTGCACGCTGGGTGTGGCGTGGTTGTCAGAAGTTTTGGTGGGCTCGCTGGAGGGCTTCAGCCATCAACTGGGCCTCACTGAAGTGTTCGCTGGCCTCATCATCATTCCGATTATCGGCAATGCCGCTGAACATGCGGCAAGTGTTTTTGCAATGAAGAACAAATTAGATTTGGCGATTCAGATTGCCTTAGGTGCCACCATCCAAATTGCATTGTTGGTTGCGCCCATTTTGGTCATCGTTTCCTATATGATTGGCAATCCCATGGACCTCGTTATTCATAGGCCACTGGAACTGGTTGGCCTGTTCGGAGCCACAGTGATCACCGCAAGTGTGGCGAGAGATGGTGAGACCAACTGGCTGGAAGGGGCGATGCTACTGGGGGTTTACTTGCTGCTGGCACTGGCGTTTTTCTTTTTGCCGATGGCGGTGTGATTTCTAACAATTAAAATATAATTCCTACTCCTCTTGACAATTCCTATAATAGGACTATTTATTCCTTTAATGGAACCGGAAAGGAGGGGACAGTGTCGACAGCGTCTCGAAATTGCCGGATCCATCAGCAGCGCTTGCAGGTTGTGAGAAACTACGCGCTCACAGTTTCCGGGAGCTTCGGCGGTGGACCTTGGGTATTACGGCCCAAGCGCCTTCAATGGCTAACCAATATCACCGCCGAATTTAAAATCGCTGCGTTTCGCAGTCAGGTTTCGAGCCTCTTGGCCCTTATCACTCCCTCACTCAGCATATGCGGGCTTGAAGCCTTGGCGGGGACATCCCCTCCCTCTTCATTTCTCCAATATTCCCGCGAGCCGCCTTAGATAGCTTTTGGAACTGGCCATTTTACCCACCCCCCAGAATCCGTGGCTTGCGGGCGGCTGCTGATTGCGCTATGGCACGGCCCGTCTTGAGGAATTTGAGACTTTAACGGGGTGCTTTTGGCACCCTCAATTATTTTAAGCGATGTGAATAGATAGCGGGCCTCACTGCTTTCACATGGTTTGAAATGCTCTAACCCCGCTGCTTTATGGCAGACGTTTCAGTTGTCGTGTTGGCTAAGGCCCCGCCTGAGATGATATAAGGAAACACCCCCTATGGCAAAATCTGCCGTTTCGATGACCCCTACATTAGAAGATTTTGAAAGCCTGCTTGCCGAAAGCTACGCCGACCGTCCTGTGACCGAAAATGCGGTTGTTAAGGGCAAGGTTCTGGCGATTGAAAACGACTTCGTCATTATTGACGTTGGTTTGAAGACCGAAGGCCGCGTTCCTTTGAAGGAATTTGCGATGCCCGGCAAAGATGCTGATGTAAAGGTCGGCTCAACCGTTGAAGTTTATTTGGAGCGCATTGAAAACGCTCTCGGTGAAGCGGTTCTTTCGCGCGATAAAGCCAAGCGCGAAGAAGCGTGGACGCACCTTGAAGAAATGACTGCGAAAGCAGAGCGCGTTGATGGCGTGATCTTTGGTCGTGTTAAAGGCGGCTTCACAGTTGATCTCGGCGGCGCAGTTGCATTCCTGCCTGGTTCACAAGTGGACGTTCGTCCGATCCGTGATGTCACACCTTTGATGCATGTGTCGCAACCGTTTGTGATTCTGAAAATGGATCGCCGCCGTGGTAACATTGTTGTTTCCCGTCGCGCTGTGATGGAAGAAACCCGTGCGGAACAACGTTCTGAACTGGTGCAAAACTTGGCGGAAGGTCAGGTGGTTGACGGTGTGGTTAAGAACATCACAGATTACGGCGCATTCGTGGATCTGGGCGGTATCGATGGCTTGCTTCACGTTACAGATATTGCATGGAAGCGCGTCAATCATCCTTCGGATGTATTGACTGTCGGCCAATCTGTGAAGGTGCAGATCGTTCGTATCAATCCAGAAACCCAGCGCATTTCGCTTGGCATGAAGCAACTTGACAAAGATCCATGGGAAATCGTGGCTGAGCGTTATACTGTTGGCACCAAAGTGAAAGGCAAAGTAACCAACATCACAGATTACGGCGCATTTGTTGAATTGGAAGATGGCATTGAAGGCCTCGTTCACGTTTCAGAAATGAGCTGGACCAAGAAGAACGTTCACCCCGGCAAAATCCTTTCTACTTCAGAAGAAGTTGAAGTGCAGGTGTTGGAAATTGACTCGTCCAAGCGCCGCATTTCATTGGGCCTGAAGCAAGTTCAAGCCAACCCATGGGATGCATTCGCTTCGAAATATCCAAAGGGCACCGTGCTTGATGGCGAAGTGAAGAACATGACTGAGTTTGGTCTGTTCGTGGGCCT
>JANMWK010000152.1:0-14964 GCA_031393975.1 Hyphomicrobiales bacterium | reverse complement strand
GGTGCGGTGATTAAAATCAATGTGGGAATAGAGCCCCATGGACTAACTGTGTGGCCACAGCCGGGGCGCATCTCGCTGGGGCATACCGGGAATATGCGGTAGTGAAGCAATTGTACATCGCTTCATTTTAATCTAGGCTCTGATCTGGATAATGTGGGGAACAGATCATGCGCGCCATTCTTTTAGGTTTTATCCTCTGCATAGCACAAGTCAATTTCGTTTCAGCGCAGACGACCGACGATATTAAAAATGATGTCTTGGCCGCGCTGTCTACGCCGCTTCCCATTACGGTGATT
The DNA here is from genome assembly GCA_031393975.1 of Hyphomicrobiales bacterium. Classification (GTDB taxonomy): domain Bacteria; phylum Pseudomonadota; class Alphaproteobacteria; order Rhizobiales; family Aestuariivirgaceae; genus Aestuariivirga. Next base: position 14,668 of record JANMWK010000152.1, on the reverse strand, counting down.
GGTCCTCTTTCGGCGCGTGACGTGCAAATTGTCAAAGAAAGCGATGGCTACCGCCCCACTTTGGTAGAGCCCATGCTGATGGGCATCGTGCCGCTCAGCACACTCACATTTAAAATGACCCCGGGAGGTGACAAGCTCTACCACATTACTGAATTTCAACTTCCGAAAAAACTGGAGCTGTTCAATTCCGTTACTCTTGGGATTGGGCAACGCAATTTGATGGTGTATGGTCGGCGCAATCGCGCTCCTATCAAAATCTCGGATTCAAACTTGGTAACATCAGCCTAGCCCCAAAATCGGGGGCAAGAGCCAGCAAACTCACAATCGGTTCGCTTTCGCTCAATGTTGCAAAGCAGGGCGATGCTGGAGCCACCGAAAGCAAATTCATCATCGAAGCACAGAATATCGCATCGCAAGGCTTCCCACCTTACGCCGTGAAAGTTGCCAATCTAAGAGCTGAACTCAATGCCAATGGCGCTGAACCCGTTGATCTTTATGCCGTTATTTCTCGCTTTGTGGTTCTCACTGCAATGCAGCCCAATGCTGACGCTGCACTTCAATTTGCTGAAAGCCTGCGCGCCAAAAAATATGACACTGCCATTCTCAATCTCACACTCAATGGCGTAGATGTGAAGGGAGTCGAGCCCGGCTCCAATGACCGACTTTCAATTGCCGAGGTTACTGGTGCCGTGGGCCTTACCAATGTGACCCCCGATGAGTGGGGCACAGTTTCGGTTAAGGTCGACGGCACCAAAATAAATGATAAAGGCATTTTAGGTGTTGAAGAGGTTAATGTGGATCAAGGTTCTGTGGCACTTGACGGCACCCAAATTCCAATTGGTGCCACGCTCAATGCGATTGGCAAACTGCAAGCTATGTCGCGCGGCGAACAGGTCTCATATCGCGTGTCTGAACTTCTTGATGGGTTGCTGGATATGGGTGCCATCAAATTCAGATCATCAGCCATGGGTGTTGCTTATGTGCCATTGGTGAAAACGGACCCACTTTTTCATATTGCAAACGCGTCGATTGAGACTGGTACGGAAGGTTTCCGCGATAGTAAAGGCAAGCTACTTTTCGCAATGGCATTTGATGGTATGGACCTTAAAGTTTCTAATTTTAAAAATGCTTTAGAAGAAAAGGCCTACCAGCTCTTCAATCCAAAACTTGTGCATTATGATTTCACCATTTCAGAGTTGAATGAACCGTTGCTGCGCAAACTCTTAGGTGATATTGTAGTTAAAAACGCCAATGACGCTGCAGCCTTGGCTGTGCCCGCAATCACTTATGTCTTGGGTCCGAAGCCCATGTTTAACACCAAAGATGCTCACTTCCAATCGAGCGATGTAGATGTGACTTCATCAAGTTCTGTGCGGTTCTACCCGGCTTGGGTGATGGAGGCTCTGCCCTATGAAGGCAAGGCCACATTAAAAATTTCTGGCCTTGATAGGCTTTCGTTTTTGTTTGATGAGTTTATGAGTGCGCCAGAAGACCTAGGAGGCACTGCAGGGGCTGATCGCTCCGGTCTGATGGTTGCACAGTCTTTTATTTCGACATTCAAAGCCTTGGCCGTTCCTGATGGCTCCGCACAAACTTGGAACATTACCTATCCCAAAGCGGGCCAAGGCCTCGTGTTGATCAATGACACTGAGCTGCGCTTCCCCAATTTCACAGCTTATTTGGCCCCGCTTTGGGCGATGTCTAGCGCTGATTTCTTTCCGCGACCTACGCCGCCCGACCCGGACAACACAAATGTTGAAACTCCGGTAGTTCCGCCAGTTGATCAAGTACCAGCACCGCAGCAATAGGCTCAGATTTTCAGGGTGCATAAATACTGGACGCAATTGTGCTGGCTGATCCGTTAAGCATGTTTCCTCATCAACTCTTTACACTTTTAAAACCGCGCGTTAACGTTTTGTTAACTGTTAAGTTTGTTTGGGGCGTTTTGAAGTGGTTTTTAAGGCGGCGTTGGTTGTGGTGGGGAGTTTGCTGTTTGCAACGCAGGCTTATGGCCTTGATGCGCCGACAAAAATTCCTACTGTTGCGAATGCTCCCCTTTTTGGTAAAGCTACGCCACCTGTTGGATATGTGCAGTTCTGCGCGCGCGGCGAAGATGAATGCAAATCCGCTGATGGACATGATGAGCGCTTTTCAATGTCGGGTAACCGGTGGGACTTGCTCAATCAGGTGAACACTTACGTGAATGGAAAGATTAAACCCGCCAGCGATATGGACCTCTATCACGTGGCTGAAATGTGGATTTATCCCGTTGTTGCTGGCGATTGCGAAGACTATGTTTTGCTTAAGAAGCGCTATCTAGTTGGTGCTGGTTTTAATGCCGACGAGTTGCTTATTACGGTGCTACTTGATGAGCATGGCGAAGGTCATGCGGTTTTAACTGTGGCTTCCGATGCTGGGGACTTCATTCTCGATAATCGTCGCAATGAGATTTTACGGTGGGACCAAACTGATTACAAATTCCTGAAACGCCAATCACAGCTCAGCCCGCGGCAATGGGTGAGCTTGGCGCAGAAGCCCACACAGGTTTTGGTGGGCACGAAATAGAGCTAAAGCGCGATTTTGATGTGCGCCCCTCAAAATTCTTGCAATCGTCATTTTAAGTGATCATAAGCGCCTCCAAAGAAACCATTGGAGCATCATAACATGACAGCCATTCTCGATATTACCGCCCGCGAAATTCTCGATAGCCGTGGCAACCCCACCGTTGAAGTAGATGTAACACTGGAAGATGGTGCCTTTGGCCGCGCTGCAGTACCATCGGGAGCATCGACGGGGGCCCATGAAGCCATGGAACTGCGTGATGGTGATAAAGCCCGCTATATGGGCAAGGGTGTGACCAAGGCCGTCGCCGCCGTGAATGGCGAAATTTATGAAGCACTCGCTGATATGGAAGCAGAAGATCAAATCGCGGTCGATCGCGCCCTGATTGCATTGGATGGCACGCCAAATAAGGCTCGTCTGGGTGCAAATGCTATACTCGGTGTGTCACTCGCTGTGGCCAAGGCTGCCGCTGAATCAACCGGCTTGCCACTTTATCGTTATGTTGGTGGTGCTTCGGCGCGCATTTTGCCGGTGCCGATGATGAACATCATCAATGGTGGGGCCCATGCTGATAACCCTATCGACTTTCAAGAATTCATGGTGATGCCAGTTGGCGCTCCCACCTTCAAAGAAGCTCTTCGGATGGGCGCTGAAATATTCCATACGTTGAAGAGCGCGTTGAAAAAGGCCGGCCATAATACCAACGTCGGCGATGAAGGAGGCTTTGCGCCAAACCTGCCCTCGGCTGAGGCCGCCCTCGATTTTGTGATGAAGTCCATCGAGCAAGCTGGTTACAAACCAGGCCAAGATGTTTATTTGGCTACGGATTGTGCTGCCACTGAATTCTTCAAGAATGGCGCCTATGTTTATGAAGGAGAGGGCAAGACGCGCTCCATTAAAGAACAAGCCGAATATCTGGCGCATCTCGCCAAGACTTATCCGATCATTTCGATTGAAGACGGATTGTCGGAAGATGATTGGGATGGTTGGAAGCAGTTGACGGATTTGATCGGCAAAACCCATCAGCTGGTGGGTGACGATTTGTTCGTGACCAACACCACACGTTTGAAGCGCGGCATTAAGGAACACATTGCCAATTCAATATTGGTGAAGGTGAACCAGATTGGATCGCTTACCGAAACTTTAGAAGCTGTAGAGATGGCCCATAAGGCAGGCTACACCGCTGTGATGTCGCATCGCTCGGGTGAAACTGAAGATTCCACCATTGCTGATTTGGCCGTGGCTACCAATTGCGGCCAGATTAAAACCGGATCACTGGCACGCTCTGATCGTTTGGCGAAATACAATCAGCTGCTGCGTATAGAAGAAGAACTGGGCAGCCAAGCGGTTTATGCTGGTCGCTCAATTTTGAAGGGCTGATTCATTAACAACTAGACCATGCTTATGCTGCAAACATGGCCGAGTTGAATAATTGGAAATTAAAACAAGCTCACGCAGGGTGATTGCTCCAGCAGAGGGCAACTTAGTGTCTGGCAACAATTTCACGTTTGGCGAACGCAAAGCGCAAGTTGACGCCATGGGCGATGGCCTTAGAATGAGTCCCTCGTCCATAATTGTCTTGCTCTCGGTATTTATTGCCATTGTGGTTGGTAGCTTTGTCTCACGGGCGGCATCAAACCAGCAAAACTTTTGCGAGCCGTGCCTGATCTCATTACGGCTAAGAAAAATAAGTATTTTTCTGCGGCAGAAAATAGTGTGCTGGGTTGGGTGCCCAGAGCGCAAAACGATCCTCAATTGCTAAGCTTCCTAGAGACGAGCCTTAAACGTCTCAGTAACCCAGAAGTGCGGGCCCTTTGGCCTCTGTTTATGATATGTACGTTCTGACCGTGCGAAATATTATAGCGATGTTTCGCAGCGTGCGGCGCGGAGTTCAGCAGAGCCAAAGGGTTTGCAAACTGAGTTGCAAGGAGCCACGCGAAAAAATTTCTAAAACATCAAAGCCAACATTGAAGGTCACCCAACCCATGTGACTGGCGATGATATGACACGCATTATCAACAAAATAAAGAATGCGGCACTCGGTAGTCTCAATGGGGAACGCGCCAAGGCTGTACGGCGCGTGCCAGATGAGCAAATTATTGCGGCTTTCAAAACTGTTGACGCGCAAGGCTATTTTGATCGAGGCGACTCTCGTTGGTTTCCCGATGCATTTGCTGACAAGGGGAAAGACTAACCTTCCTGCTCCGCGACTTAAGCTTTTGGCCGTGTATCTATTGAAACGCTTAACCCGCCCAAGCTTGAGCGTTTAAATTTCAAGTCAAAGCCATAAACCTCACAAAGATCGCGGACGATGCCGAGACCAAGGCCAGTACCGGACACATTTTCATCCAAGCGAAGCCCCCTTGTCTGTACTGCTACTAACTGATCGTCTGGCACACCCATCCCATCGTCGTCGATTGCGAGTACGCCTTGGTGCCATGACACGTAGATTTGCCTCTTGGCCCATTTGCGAGCGTTGTCGAGCAAGTTGCCGATTAATTCCAAAAAGTCAGCCGGTTCCATGGCTATTTGGGAGGCAGACGGAATGTTCGAGTGCCACAGTAAAGCGTCATTCTCCGCCGTTTTTTCGAGCGCTGTTACCATGCGCGTGACGGCTGGGGCCACGAGCGTAAGCTGAACAGAATGACTACTGGCCATACACGCCCTTGCCAATTCGCGTTCGACCAGCAATCGCATTTGATCGGCACCATCGTGAATATCGCGTGCTTCATTTTTTAGTCCGGCAGCTGCAATATTATCAGCGAGGGCACTCATCACAGTAAGAGGTGTTTTGAGGCCGTGAGCTAAATTACTAGCGCGTAGTCGTGCGCGGCTGAGCTGCTCTTCGCGGGCCACTAACAACGTGTTCACTTCCTCCACAAGAGGATGCACCTCGGATGGAAATTTCCCCTCAATCTTATGGCTAGTGCCCTTGCTGATGGCTTCGATACCGCGACGGATGGCCTCCAAAGGGCGTAAGCCGATTTGGACCTGCAGAATCGAACCGCCAAGCAAAGCGGCATAAAGGAAACCAAGGCCTATCATCAAATCATGGCCAAAACTTTTCACTGTCGCATCAATCTCGGCGCGGTCGACAGCGAGGGTAATTTCCAAGTTGCGTTCATAGCTAGTGGATGAAGGAATCCTAATCGCTTTTTCAGTAGCGAAGAGAGTGGTGTTATTGGGCCCTTTGATTATATGAACTGTTTGATATTCTCCAACTACCGGAACAGGCAGGGTGTCATCAAACAGGGACCGTGAGCGCAAGGGTTCCTGGCTCTGCTCATTAATTTGCCAATAGCGCCCACCATAAGGTTTTTGAAAACGAGGGTCACTCAAAGTAGCGCGAGCGCGTATTTTGCCAGTGTCATCAATGCGGATGCTAGCAACGAGTTGCACAAAATGATTATCAAGTTCGGAGAGGGCAACGCGTTCCACATAGCGTTGAAAGATAAGATAGAAACTCAATCCGGCAATCAGAAGGGATGCGCTAATCGCCAAAGCTGCGGCTACGAATAATCGCAGCTTGAGAGAACCAGCATTCGTCATTTTTGACTACAATTCTTGATAAAATAGCCAAAGCCCCGCTTGTTATGAATAACCTCTGATCCAAGCTTGCGTCGCAACCTACTGACCACGGCTTCGATTGCATTGGCATCGCGGTCATGATCGTGCTCATAGATTGTATCGGCGAGTTCCGGTTGGGGAACCACACGACCTGATTGAAGCACAAGATAATGCACGAGTCGGAATTCTAACGGGGTAAGACTAATGACTTTGCCGTTTAGAGTGATGAGTCGCGACCGCAAATCGATTTGAATAGGACCCGCTGCAATAAGTGATTGAGCATGACCGCTGGCCCGGCGCATGAGCGCGCGAAGCCTTGAAATTAACTCGGGCATCTGAAAGGGTTTTGGTAGGTAATCATCCGCACCATTGTCAATACCTACGACGCGATCACCCCAACTTCCGCGAGCCGATAATATGAGTACAGGTGTAGCGATGCTTTCGCCGCGCCAGCGTTTTAAAATGGTGATACCGTCGATTTTCGGTAAGCCGATATCCAACACAATAGCGGCATAGGGTTCGGTTGAGCCGCGAAACCAAACCTCTTCACCATCGTGAACAATATCTGGAACATATCCAATTGCTTGCAGCGCACGAGCGATGTTTTTAGCAACTATCGCTTCATCCTCAGCTACTAATATGCGCATGGTGTTTCTAAACTTTTTAAAGTTTTAGCTTCGAGCTCAATCATATGCAAATTGGTTGAGTTTTCGAGATATTTAACGAGATAAAAAAAGTGTTCCTGTCGCCTTCTCAATCTGACATCAAGAACATCGCCATGATATTTTTTTGTGATGTAACTGAGAAGGTCTGGCAGGGAAACGGCCCTACCATTTTTTACGGCCCACAACGCTTCATTTTGCGTCAATGATTTGATATCATCCTGTTTCGGCTGAGTGCCGTGATTGGAGTGGAAAGTTTCAGCACTTTCATGGGCGCATTCAGCGCTGCCACCTTCGCCACCTGTATCATTGTCGCCGCTGTCATCGGCATCGGCTCTAACAATGTCGGATCCGAGGCTGAGCAAGGTCAGTCCCGTTAAAATTCCCAGAACATGACGGCGCGACGGGTGTTTCATCGTTGACCAAGTAGCGAGGTGAAGCTGACAAAAGGCCATCAGAAAAGCCTGTCTTGTTTAGTGAAAGGCCAGTGAAACATCATGCAAAGTGGTGGACTGCAATGATGTTGTCAGAGCAATTTCTGCGGCTCGCAGTTTGGGCACCAAAACGTCACGCATTTGCGCGGCCACGGGGCATTCTGAATCGGGGTCAAGCTTATGCATCCGGAATACAGTTTCGTCTTCTACGGCACCATAAATATCGGCCAAAGTGACTGCACTGGCCGGTCGATCAAGCTCAAAGCCTCCGGAACGCCCAGCAGTGGAGCGGACCAGTTTGGCCTTTTCCAGTTCTGACATGAGCCTGCGAATAACCACGGGATTGGTGTGAACACTTTCCGCAATCAAATGAGAACAAACAGGACCCTTACCCACCGCGCGTGCAAGCAGACTTAGAACATGGACCGCGACTACAAATCGACTGCTGGAGAGCATTTAATTTTTCCTTCAGACATTAAATCGGCGTTTAATCTTTAAAAATCAAGTCATGTTCAAAATTAGTTACTAAGTCTTAACTGTGAGACGGCAAAAAAGTGCAATGCGCATCATGGGTTTCAAGAGATTCGAGTTTCTCGTCAGCTTAGCCTGTTTGGTCCTGTTAGGCTATTTTGCTTGGACCGCTTTTTATGGTCCGCGTGGATATCCTTACCGTGAACAACTCAACCAGCACGTCGCCACATTGAAAGATGAGTTTGATGGAATCGTTGCCAAGCACAAGGCCATAGAAACGCGTGTGGCATTGATGCGACCCGAAAGTATGGATCCTGATATGCTGGACGAGTTGGCGCGGAAGACTCTAGATTTGGCGGCCAGCAATGAAATTACCATCAAATTGTCGGACTGATTTTGCTGCAAAATCCACTAGATAAACCGAAATCCAGTTAATTGCACTTTTCGAGAGCATTAATAAGCGTTTACTGCTAGGTTTCGCCCATAATTAATGGGAGACGGCTCATGGCGGTGAGATCAGCTTACTTGGCAAAGAAGGGTGACAAGCCTGCCAAGGATAAACCAGATTTGAAAAATTCAGCTCTTTCAGCCGAGCTGGAATTAAAAGCCTTTCACGACATGCTACTCATCCGCCGCTTTGAAGAAAAAGCCGGCCAACTCTATGGTATGGGCTCAATTGGTGGCTTCTGCCATTTGTATATTGGCCAAGAAGCGGTTGTCGTCGGACTCGAAATGGCAGCTAGTGAAGGCGACCAGCGCATTACATCTTATCGCGATCACGGGCATATGTTGGCTTGCGGCATGGACCCTAAGGGCGTAATGGCCGAACTCACGGGTAAAAAAGGTGGTTATTCGCATGGCAAAGGCGGCTCCATGCATATGTTCAGCCGTGAAAAACAATTTTATGGTGGCCATGGCATTGTCGGCGCACAGGTGCCATTGGGGGCAGGGTTGGCCTTTGCCAATAAATATCGTGGCAACAAGAATGTCTCGATGGCCTATTTTGGCGATGGTGCGGCCAACCAGGGCCAGGTCTATGAAACGTTCAACATGGCCTCGATCTGGAAACTGCCCATTATTTTCGTGATTGAAAACAATCGCTATGCCATGGGAACATCGGCCCAGCGTTCAACGGCGGCATCCGATCATCTCGGTGCGCGTGGTGAGGCCTTCGATATTCCCTCAGAGCAAGTGGACGGCATGGATGTGCGGGCCGTGAAAGAAGCCGCAGACCGTGCCATGGAACATTGCCGCTCAGGCGAGGGGCCTTATATCCTGGAAATGATGACGTATCGCTATCGCGGCCATTCCATGTCGGACCCTGCAAAATACCGCAGCAAGGAAGAAGTGCAGAAAATGCGCGAGGAACATGATCCGATTGAACAAGTCAAAGCCCGTTTGCTCAAATCAAATCGTGCGACTGAAGATGATTTAAAAAAGATGGATGCTGACATTCGCGAGATCGTCACCGCAGCGGCGGATTTTGCCGTGGCTGATGCGGAGCCGGATGCGAGTGAGCTTTACACTGATATTTATAAGTCAGCTTGATTTTTTTAAATATCTGGGTAGGGCTGAAATTTGGTCTGCCATTGTATTGCTAGCAGTTTATTGGTTTTATCTTTGGTTTAGAATTTGTAAGGTTCTTTTCCCACTGGCGTTACAGCTAATGGGCTAAAGTCGAGAAACGAAAAGCAGAGTTAGTTCATATATGTTTGCGCCAGCCACTGCACTTAACGATTCTTGGCTGACTGACCGTGAAAAGGAGTTGATTAAAAACTGTCCAGAAATTCGCAGAAGAATATTCCTATTATTTCGATACCAGTTTGGAATTATGGCAATTTTTTTAATTCCAGTTGCCGCACTGAAAATTTATAACCATTTTATTTGAAACACAAAAAACATTATAAATGACCATCGCTCAAAAAATCCCCGCAATCTATGCCGATATTGAGGCTTTGCCGCCCCATATGGTAGGCGAGATTTTGTTTGGCAGTTTGGTGACGCATCCAAGGCCAACACCACGGCACGGTGCAGCGGCTTATGCACTTGGCGGAGTTGTTGGTTCGCCTTACCAATTTGGCAATGGAGGACCGGGCGGTTGGATTTTTATAGTCGAACCAGAAATTCATTTTGGTCCCCACGTTGTAGTCCCAGATATTGCTGGTTGGCGGTTGGAAAACTCTGCTGGCATTGCCGAGAAGGCATGGATTGATACGCCACCCGATTGGTTGTGCGAAGTCCTATCGCCCTCGACCGAAAAATATGATCGTCATGATAAGCAGCGCATTTATGCAACGTATGAAGTGGGTCATGTTTGGCATGTGAACCCCACCACTCAACTGCTCGAAGTCTACGAACGGCAAGTTCGAAATTGGTTGCGAACGCACACTTTTGCCGACCAAGAAACCGTCTCCGCCCCACCCTTCGAATCTCTCTCCTTCAATCTCGGCCTGTTGTGGCCCTTTGATCAACCTTCGACTTAGAGGCCTAATCCATGCCAACCATCCTCATGCCCGCACTTTCCCCCACCATGGAAGAAGGCAAGCTTGCCAAGTGGCTTAAAGCGGTGGGCGACACCATTAAGTCGGGCGATATTTTAGCAGAGATTGAAACTGATAAAGCCACCATGGAAGTGGAAGCCATCGACGAAGGCACGCTGACTGCCATTTTGGTTCCGGAAGGGACTGAAGGTGTTAAAGTGAATGCCCCGATTGCGGTGATTGGTGAGGCTTCTGTGACCGCTCCCGCTCCGGCCGTTCCGGCCATCTCCCCAATGAAGGGGGAGGATAAGAAGGAAAGTGCGCCTGCATCCTCATCCTCACCCCTCGCGGCGGAGGTGACGCGTAGCGGCGGAGTGGGGCTTCCCTCAGACCCCGAAATCCCCGCAGGCACGGAAATGATCACCATGACCGTGCGCGAAGCCTTACGCTCTGCCATGTCCGAAGAAATGCGCCGCGACAAGGATGTGTTCTTGATGGGCGAAGAAGTGGGCCAGTATCAGGGCGCTTACAAAATCTCACAAGGCATGTTGGATGAATTCGGGCCGGAGCGGGTTCTTGATACACCGATCACCGAACATGGCTTCACAGGCATTGCCACGGGTGCAGCCTTCGCAGGCCTCAAACCCATCGTGGAATTCATGACGTTCAACTTTGCCATGCAGGCCATCGACCACATTATCAACTCCGCCGCCAAAACGCTTTATATGTCCGGCGGGCAAATGGGCTGTTCAATTGTGTTCCGCGGCCCCAACGGTGCCGCCGCTCGTGTGGGCGCACAGCACAGTCAAGACTACACCGCATGGTATTCCCAAATTCCGGGCCTCAAAGTGATAGCGCCTTATTCGGCTGCCGATGCCAAGGGCTTAATGAAAGCCGCCATCCGCGATCCAAACCCCATCATCTTCTTGGAAAATGAAATTCTCTACGGCAAATCCTTCGAAGTGCCGAATGTAGAAGATTGGGTGGTGCCGATTGGCAAAGCGCGCATTGCCCGCAGCGGTAAAGATGTAACCATCGTGTCCTTCTCCATCGGCATGACTTATGCTTTGGCTGCTGCTGAAAAGTTAGCAACTGAAGGTATTGAATGCGAAGTGATTGACCTTCGCACCATTCGCCCTATGGATATTGAAACCGTAGTAGAGAGTGTCAAAAAAACCAATCGCTGCGTCTGTGTGGAGGAGGGCTATCCGCGATTCTCGGTCACATCCGAAATTGCAGCCGAGATTATGACCCACGCTTTTGATTATCTCGATGCACCGGTGGCGCGTGTCGCAGGAAAAGACGTGCCTATGCCTTATGCTGCAAATTTAGAAAAACTGGCCTTGCCCAATGTCGATGACGTGGTGGCCGCTGTTAAAGGAGTTCTCTATGTCTGATCACGATCATCATCACCATGACCACAGTCACGATACCCATCCCCATCAATTGCAGCCGCCGCATGAAGTGTTTCATGATGCCAATGCTGGCGAAATTATGCGGGCGTGGATTACCAATGGTCAGCTGAGCTTAGCACTTCATGCTATGGCTTTTGGCAAGGCGGATATGTGGGGTCATGTGCTCGCTGGTGTTGTTCAACAAGTTGCAGCATCGATGGAAGAAATGGGCCATTCTACAACAGGCCACAATCTTGAAGTGATCCGCAAAACTTTGGTCGATGATCTTGCCAAGGCCGCTGCCAAATCTTCGGTTCTCGCTAACAAGTAATATAAGGGTTCATCCCATGCCCACAATCCTCATGCCCGCTCTTTCGCCCACCATGGAAAAGGGCAAACTTTCGAAGTGGCTTAAAAAAGAAGGCGAGAAGGTGAAGAGCGGCGACGTGCTGGCCGAAATTGAAACCGATAAGGCGACGATGGAAGTGGAAGCCATTGATGATGGCGTTTTGGCGAAGATTATCGTTGCTGAAGGCACGGAAGATGTGTTGGTGAATGCACCGATTGCAATAATTTTGGGAGAGGGCGAGAAAATGCCTCCCGCTGCTCCCCCTCCGGCTGTACCGGCCACCTCTCCCGTGAAGGGGGAGGCTAAGAAAGTAAGTGCACCAACCTCTGCCTCTACATCCTCCCCCCTCGCGGGGGAGGTGGCGCGATGCGACGGAGCGGGATCTCGCGTTTTCGCATCGCCACTCGCGCGCCGTCTCGCTAAAACCAAAGGCATCGAAATATCATCCGTACACGGATCAGGTCCACATGGCCGCATTGTGTCGAAAGATGTGGAAGGCTTCACACCAAGTGCTGCCGCCGTAAAATCTGCTAAGCCTGCCATGCCCGCATCACCATCCGAAGCCTCAGTCCTTAAACTCTTCGAAGAAGGCTCCTATGATTTGGTGCCGCATGACGGAATGCGCAAAACCATTGCGCGCCGCCTGACAGAATCCAAACAAACTGTTCCACATTTCTATGTGGCGGTTGATATTTCGCTCGAAAGCCTAGTGTTCCTGCGTGAACGGCTGAACCTCCAAGCCCCGAAAGACAAAGACGGAAAGCCCGCCTGGAAAGTCTCCGTCAATGACTTCGTGATCAAGGCCATGGCAATGGCGCTGATCAAGGTGCCGGACGCCAATGTGAGCTGGACTGACACTAACATGGTGAAACACCACCATGCCGATGTAGGTGTGGCCGTGTCCATCCCCGGCGGCTTGATCACGCCAATCGTGCGCAAAGCCGAAACCAAGGGTCTGGCGCAAATCTCAATCGAGATGAAAGATTATGCCGCCCGCGCCAAATCCCGCAAGCTGAATCCTTCGGAATATACAGGCGGTTCGTGCTCAGTGTCCAACATGGGCATGATGGGCGTGAAAAACTTTGCGGCTATCGTCAATCCACCCCAAGCCACAATTCTCGCCGTGGGAGCAGGCGAGCGCCGCGCCGTGGTGCGGGGCAATAATATTGTGATTGAGCAGATGATGAGTGTGACGCTGTCAACCGACCACCGCGCAGTGGATGGTGCTTTGGGCGCTGAGTTTTTGGGGGCTATTAAGATGTATTTAGAAGAACCCGGGTTGATGTTGGTGTAGTATGAAAACCATCCTTGCATTCGGTGACTCGCTCACATGGGGTTACAACCCGTCCACCGGCATGCGCATGGCCTATGAAGATCGCTGGCCGAACGTGTTGGCGGCTGGCCTCAACTCATCCGCCCGGGTGATTGAAGAGGGCATGAACGGGCGCACCACTGTGTTCGATGATCCCATCGCTGAAGAAAATCGAAATGGCGCAGTGGGCCTCCCCATTGTGCTGAAAACGCATCAGCCGCTTGATTTGCTTATAATCATGCTCGGCACCAACGATATTAAATATGCCAGCCGTTGCCGCGCTTTTGATGCCTCCTTGGGCATGGAGCGATTGGTGAACCTCACGCACAAACATAACTGGTCTGGCACTTATCAATGCCCGCCCATTCTCATCATGTCGCCACCCGCTTTGGTGCCTACACAGAATGAATGGTTCAATGATTTGTGGGGCCACGCCATTGAAGAGTCCAAACTCTTCGCGCACCATTATTCTCGGATTGCGAAAGAATTGGATATTAATTTCTTTGATGCGGGTTCGGTAGCTAAGGCCAGTGATATCGATGGCGGGCATCTGGATGTTGCCAACACAAGGGCGATTGGCGATGCTCTAGTGCCTTTGGTAGGCAAGATTTTGGAGATTTAACATGGCCGACTCGAATTTCGACGTTCTCATCATTGGCGCAGGTCCTGGCGGCTATGTGACAGCCATTCGCGCTGCCCAGTTGGGGTTCAAAGTGGCCATTGTCGAGCGCGAGCATCTGGGTGGCATTTGCCTTAACTGGGGTTGCATTCCCACCAAGGCGCTGTTGCGTTCGGCTGAGATTTACACGCAGATGAAACACGCCGATGCTTATGGCCTGAGTGCAGAAAACATTTCATTCGACCCTGCCAAGGTTGTGGCGCGTTCGCGCGGCATTTCTGGTCGCTTGAATATGGGCGTGAATGGGCTGCTGAAGAAAAATAAAGTGCAGATCATCTGGGGTGAAGCAAAACTCGCCAAGGCCGGCGAAGTGGTTGTGTCGGACACAAAAAAGTTTATCGTACAGCCGCAGAACTCCATCCCAAAAGGCACCTTGGGGGCTGGCACTTACACAGCCAAGCACATCATCCTTGCAACGGGTGCCCGCCCGCGGGTGCTGTCGGTTCTCGAACATGATGGCAAATTCGTTTGGAGTTATTTTGAAGCGATGGTGCCAGCCGCCATGCCGAAATCACTGCTGGTTGTAGGATCCGGCGCTATCGGCATTGAGTTTGCGTCGTTCTATAGTGCCATGGGTGTTGACGTGACTGTGGTGGAAATCATGGATCAGGTGATGCCGGTTGAAGATGTGGAGATTTCCAAATTTGCGCAGAAGCAACTTGAGAAGCACGGCATTAAATTCAAGCTCAGCTCTAAAGTGGCATCGCTCAAGAAGGGTGCAAACTTGGTTACTGCGACGATAGAGCAGGGCGATACGA
>JANMWK010000140.1:0-10314 GCA_031393975.1 Hyphomicrobiales bacterium | reverse complement strand
CATCATCGCTGGCCGGGCGTTCCTTTAGCATTGGGTGCCGCTATTTTATTTGGAATATCGACACCCATTTCAAAACTATTATTGACTTCGATTAGCCCGTGGATGCTGGCGGGGATTCTTTATTTAGGGGCAGGGTTCGGCCTATTGTTTTTACGGGTGATACGCGGAGGCAACAGCAAAGAAGCGTCCTTGCAACGGGGTGATATTCCGTGGTTAGCAGCCGTTGTCGTTATCGGCGGCGTGGTTGGCCCCGTGTTGCTGATGATTGGGTTGGCGCGCACATCGGCCAGCCAAGCTTCACTTCTGCTCAATCTCGAAGGCTTGGCCACCATGATGCTGGCGTGGTTGGTGTTTAAGGAAAGTGTGGATCGGCGCTTATTAATTGGTGTTTTTGCAATTCTCACGGGTGCCGTAATTTTAACGTGGAATGGCAGGGGCTTTCAATTTGATAGTGGCTCAGTTTTTATCGTCGGTGCTTGCCTCGCTTGGGGCATTGATAATAATTTGACGCGCAAAATTTCAGGCGCTGACCCCATGCAAATCGCCACCGTAAAAGGCTTGGCCGCTGGCGCAGTAAATATTGGCTTAGCGTTATTTACGGGGGCCACTTGGCCATCAGCTTCATTTGTTGTCATAGGTGCACTTGTCGGGTTCGCGTGCATCGGCATGAGTTTAGTCATGTTTATGTTGGGCCTTCGCCATTTGGGAGCGGCGCGTACAGGGGCCTATTTTACGCTGGCGCCATTTGTTGGGGCCATTCTGTCGATTACTTTTTTGCATGAGCCTCTCACACTGAAACTACTAATTTCAGGACTGCTGATGGCGGTGGGACTTTGGCTGCATTTGGCAGAACATCATGAGCACGAGCATGTGCACGAAGAGCTGGAGCATGATCACGCACACACGCATGATGCCCATCATGATCACACACATTGTGGCGATGCAACTGAGCCCCATTCGCATCCGCATAAACATGCTCCGAGAAAACACAAACATGCCCACTATCCTGATTTGCACCACCCGCATGTTCATGAGTGAAAGATGATGATTGGAAAAACGACAGTACAAAAAATGATGTTGGCGAGCCGGTGGCTTATGGCGCCGTTTTATGTGTTTTTGGTGATTGGTTTGGTGGTGCTGGTTTATGTGGCCGGGTTGCATCTCTGGCACATGATAGCCCACATCGGGCAATCGGACGAAAGCCAGATTACCATTGAGCTTTTGCAGCTGGTGGATTTATCGTTACTTGCGTCGTTGATCATTATTGTTGTTGTTTCAGGTTTTGAAAATTACCTCACACCTATAGCCAAAGACGAGAATTCGACTTGGCCCATCTGGATGAGCCAGATTGATTTTGCTGCATTGAAGCTGAAGCTCATCGCTTCGATTACGGCGATTGCTTCCATCCAAATGTTGGAAACTTTTATCAATATTGAAACTTCAAAAGACCGCGACATCATGTGGTCGATCGCGGTGCTGCTGACGTTTGTATTGACGGGATTACTGCTGGCGCTGACGGATTACCTGAGTGAGAAGGGAAAGGGTGGCTAAGCCTCACCCCACCTTAAAAGCCCGCTCCAGCTGGTTCAACTGCACATTAATAGGGCTTAGGTTTTGATCTCGATCATTGTTCACAGCGGTGCGGCTTAACATGCTGTCTAGGATTTTGATGCGTTCCAAGAGGCGCAGGGAACGGTCGGATAGTAACTTCAAACCATCGGGCATTTGTTCGCCGCCTTTGAGGTCGTGACCTTTGCCGATTTCGCTGAGATTGATGCGGTGCTTTTCTTTGAAAGCCTCTTCAACCGACATTTCGCGCGAAGCAATGGCGCGTTGCAGCAGCAGCCACGAGGCCATTTGCATGAGGCGGGTGGTGAGGCGCATCGATTCCGTGGCGTAGGCTATGGCCCCAGTGCGGTCTAATGCGCGGGCGTCAACACGGCCTTCGCCGTCTAAATAATTGGCGGTTTCTTCAACCAGCCCCATGCCTTCTTTGAAGGTTTTTTCAAATTGATCAGAGTTTGTGAATTTTGCCAGAAAATCAATGGTTCCAGAATTCACAGCCAGTTGTTCCCGCATACCTAACTATCCCTTACTCACTCAACTCAAATTTTACCCAACATTTGCACCATGGTCTGAGACAGTGGTTTCGTCAATATGGGTCGCTCAATGAGATGTGGAGCAAGATTGGGGCCAGAAAAAAAGCCGCGAAATTCGCGGCTTTGAGTTTAAACAGGGAGGCGTCAAACAGAGTGGACAGATACCACTCGGAGAAACCCAGAAAATCTGGGATAGCCTCATTGGTAAACGTAAAGACTTACCAAATGGTTAATTTTGGTTGCAATTCTATTCAATTTTTTGATCAAGATTTAAAAAAAGCTGCAGCAGCGGCCTTTCCGGCTTGTTTTCTCACAATCTCTGCACGAAACCGGTTGATCTCGGAGTCTAAAGCGCTAATGCGTTGTTCCAATTCGGCAATGGAAATATCTTCAAGATTTTCGCCGATAACCATGTTTGGCTTGGGTCGAGGTTCGTTTTCCAGGTCCATGAATTTGCGCTCCGTGCTAATGGACCAACTATGCACCAGTCCTGAATTGGTCTCAAGCTTTTGAAAGTTGTCCGAGAATGAACCACATGAATGCAATTGCGATTGTCGACCAACAGCTCGTTATTGAGCAGATCGTGCGACCTCAGGCAGGGTTAGGGCAGGTTTTGATCAAGGTTACGGCAGCTGGTGTTAACCGTCCTGATATCTTGCAGCGCAAAGGCGACTATCCGCCACCGCCGGGCGCACCACTCACGCCAGGGTTGGAAGTGGCGGGCGAAGTAGTGGCGCTGGGAGCAGGGGTTATGCGCTATCGCTTGGGCGATCAGGTGTGTGCATTGGTTCCGGGTGGGGGCTATGCTGAATATTGTTTGGCGGCGGAAGACAATAGTTTGCCGGTGCCTGCCGGATTATCGTTGATTGAAGCGGCGGCACTGCCGGAGACTTATTTCACGGTGTGGACCAATGTGTTTCAGCGCGGAGGCTTAAAGGCGGGCGAGACGTTGCTGGTGCATGGCGGGTCCAGCGGCATTGGCACCACAGCCATTATGCTGGCCAAGGCCTTTGGATCGCGTGTGATTGTAACAGCGGGCAGTGATGAGAAGTGCGCTAACTGTTTGAAGCTGGGGGCTGATGTGGCGATCAATTACCGAACCTCAGATTTTGTTACCGAGATGGAAAAGCATAAACTTAAAGCGGATGTCATCCTCGATATGGTGGGTGGGGATTATGTGGCGCGGAATTTAAAAGTTGCCGCTTTGAATGGCCGCATTGTGCAGATTGCGTTTCAACAAGGATCAAAGATTGAAGCCGATTTTTTGCCGATTATGTTGAAGCGTTTGACCTTCACAGGTTCCACCTTGCGGCCCCGCAGTGTGGCGGAGAAGGCCATTATTGCGCGAGAGTTGGAGCAGAAAGTTTGGCCGCTTTTGGCGCAAGGCGACTGTAAACCGCAGATATTTAGGACATTTGCTTTGGCTGATGCAGCCGCTGCCCATGCCTTGATGGAATCGAGCATTCACACGGGAAAGATTGTGCTGACGGTTTAAAACGGTTTGCAAATTATGCTTGCTGGCCCTATATGGACGTTATCCCCGACAGCACTATGTCAAACAATACAGGGCCGGAATACGGTTCTGAAGGAGAAGAAAGCCATGTCCGCACCTCTCATGCCAAAAGCCACTGCTGTTTGGTTGGTTGAAAATACCGCTCTTACATTCAAGCAGATTGCCGATCTTTGTGTTCTGCATGAGCTGGAAGTGAAGGGCATTGCCGATGGTGATGTGGCCGCTGGTATTAAGGGCATGGACCCCGTAACGGCTGGACAGCTCACCCGGGATGAAATTTCAAAAGGTGAAGCGAATGCTGATTACAAGCTTTCGCTTTTGGTTTCCAAAGTCAGCGTGAATGGGAAGCGTGCCACTGTTGGCCCACGTTATACGCCCGTATCGCGTCGTGGGGATCGTCCGGATGCGATTATGTGGTTGCTGCGCTATCACCCTGAAATGCCAGACTCTGCTTTAATGAAATTGGTGGGCACCACCAAGCACACCATTGCTTCCGTGCGCGACCGTGACCACTGGAATGCTTCTAATATTAAGCCGGTTGATCCGGTGACGTTGGGCCTGTGTTCACAATTGGAATTGGATATGGCAGTGACCAAGGCGGCTTCAAAAGGCAAGAAGATTATGCCGGATGCTGCTGCACCACGCACGCTTATTCCAGCGTCTGAAGTGACAGGCACGGCCGCTCACACGGCGGCTATGGCGGAAGTGGAAGCAGCACGTTCACTCGAAGCGCAATCGGCAGCACCCACACGTGAAGATGATCAAAAGCAATATGATGCAGACTCAGTGTTTGCGAAATTGAAGAACATCAAGATCGAAAAGGATGACGAATAATGCGCATTCTCGTTGTTGGATCCGAAGGTACGGTTGGCAAGGCTGCGATTTCAGGGTTCAGCAAAGGGCATGAAATAATTCGGGCCGGGCGTAAATCTGGTGACGTCACTGTTGATCTGATGGACGAAACTTCAGTTGCGGCACTGTATCAAAAACTGGGCATGGTGGATGCTGTGGTGGCTTGCACTGGGCATTCCTATTTTGGCCCAGTTGGCACCATGTCGCCCACGCAATTCTTTGATGGTTTGAAAGATAAGTTGATGGGCCAGATCAATCTGGTTCTACTCGGCATGAATAATGTAAATGATGGTGGATCATTCACGCTCACCAGTGGCATTCTTTCACGCGATCCTATTCGTCAAGGTTCAAATGCTGCGGCCACGGACGGTGCCATTGACGGGTTTGTGATTTCGGCTGCACTTGAAATGCCACGAAGCATTCGTATCAATGTGGTGAGTCCCG
This sequence comes from Hyphomicrobiales bacterium, assembly GCA_031393975.1. Classification (GTDB taxonomy): domain Bacteria; phylum Pseudomonadota; class Alphaproteobacteria; order Rhizobiales; family Aestuariivirgaceae; genus Aestuariivirga. Next base: position 5,406 of record JANMWK010000140.1, on the reverse strand, counting down.
GTTTGTTGGCTGATGCGGCGCAAAAATATGATGGTTATTTTCCTGGCCACGATCCGGTTACAAATTATCGCGTGGGTCTTGCCTTCGCCAAGAGTGTTGAAGGTGCCGTGAACGGGCAGGTTATCTGGGTCGACTGAGTGATCAATTTGGCGTTCGGTTAAGAGGGGCCACATATTCGTGGGTGTGGAAATTACCAGCGTCAGACTCAAGTGCAATATTGGCCATGGTCAGGTGGCGAGGGCGACTCAACGCAAACAGGGCTGATTCCACCACATCGCGATTGGTGATCCAAGAATTAGCGTTCGGTACTGTGTCCCATTCGGCATTCAATGGCGATACATCTTTGATGAAGGTGGGATAAATTCCGGTGACGCGCACGGGGCGGCCCCGCAATTCTTGGCGCAGTGCGTCAGTCATTCCAGTCTGGGCATGTTTAGAGGCCATGTAAGCCACCGATGCCCCTTGAAGCGGCGCGTTGACCATGCCACTAACCGAGACGATGTTTAAAATATCTCCGGCACCAGACGCTTCCAACAAAGGCAGAAGCCCGCGCGTCAGAAGCAAGGTTCCGGTCACATTGCTGGCAATGGTAGTGGAAATGGCATAGGCATCATGTTCAGTCATGGCGCCTGGCAACCACTGGGCGGCATTGTTGATGAGAATATCAAGCGGGCGCTGGTCATCGCGTAGTTTTTTGGCGAGCAGTGTCACTTCGCTGGCATCTGATAAATCCATTTTGAGAGTCTCAACTTTCAGGCCGGTGCGCAAGCGGATGGATTCGGCTAATGCTTTAACATTTTCAGTATTGCGGGCTGTAAGGGTGAGGATTGCCCCTTGATCGGCCAGCTTCACCGCAAAGGCTGCCCCCAACCCACGACCTGCGCCGGTAATGAAAATATGTTTGTCTTTGAAGCTCATGGTAGAAGGCTAGCAGGGTTTTTTGGTTTCAGTAAGTGTCTAACCCGCCAGTGTCATTCGCTTTCAAATGCAGTTATAGCGAGGAACAGGAAGAGAGTTTGACCAATGACCGCGTCGCCCCAAAGTAAATATGCCATCACCTTTGTGTTCATCACCGTGTTTTTGGACATGGTGGGGTTTGGGTTGATTATGCCGGTTTTGCCCAATCTGATTGAGGATGTAGGGCAAATGGACGTTGCCCATGCTTCACTCATCGGTGGCTGGCTGTTCTTTGCTTTTTCGGTGACTCAATTTTTGTTTGGCCCAATAATGGGAAATTTATCCGACGCCTTCGGACGCAGGCCTTTGCTGTTGCTCGCAGTGGCGGGGCTTGGTGTTGATTATATGATCATGGCGTTAGCCCCCAATTTAACATGGTTGTTCATCGGGCGCTTGTTTGCCGGGTTTTGTGGCGCATCTTATGTCGTTGCCAATGCCTATATTGCTGATGTGACAGCTCCAGAAAATCGTGCCAAGGCGTTCGGCATGATGGGTGCGGCCTTTGGTGTAGGATTTGTTATCGGGCCTGCAATAGGGGGGTTGCTTGGAACGTTTGGTCCGCGTGTGCCATTTTTTGTGGCTGCTGGCGTTTCAGTGCTCAATTTGATCTATGGTTATTTCATATTACCGGAGACTTTGGCTCTTACTCAACGGCGACATTTTGAATGGTCTCGCGCTAATCCACTGGGTACTTTCAAAGTGTTTCGCACTTACAAAGGTGTACTACCACTCTGCGCCGTGTTTTTCATTTATGTTTTTGGCACTTCGGTTTATCCAGCTATCTGGCCGTTCTGGGGTGTGGCCAAATTTGGCTGGAGTTCAGCTACGATCGGCCTGACATTGGCTGCCTTTGGCATCGTTAGTGCTGTGGTACAAGGTGGGCTCACTGGCCCTGCGGTGAAAATATTTGGCGAGCGAAGACTTGCTTTGCTGGGATTGGTGATCGCTGTTATTGCAGCCATCGGCTATGGCCTTGCCTACAGCCTTACAATCGTGCTGATCATGCTCCTCGTTCATGGTCCAGAAGGATTTGTGCCGCCCATGCTCACAGCCATGATTTCCAAGGAAGTGCCTGCGGATGCTCAAGGAGAAATGCAAGGCGGCATTGCCAGTGCGCAAAGCTTGGCCATGCTTTTAGGCACAGTTGTGTTCAGCCAAATTTTTGGATATTTCTTAACACCAGAAGCCCCGTTTATTTCGCCAAATATCGCATTCTTCGCAGCCGCAGCGTTTTCTCTGGTCGCATTGGTTTTGTTTATAGTGAATTTGAAAAGTCATTCTCAGGAAAGTGCTCCATGATTCGTCACAATGTTATTTTTAATTTGATACACCCGAAAAATTCTGAGGCTGAAATTGCTTTTCTAAAGGCGGCAGATATTTTGGCGCGCATTCCTGGTGTGGAGAAATTTGAGAAGTTACGGCAAGTGAGTGCCAAGAATGATTACAATTTCGGGTTCGCGATGGAGTTTGTCGATCAAGCGGCTTATTCATTTTATAATGATCATCCGGATCATGTGGCCTTTGTGCAAGGGCGATGGATTCCGGAAGTTTCTAAGTTTTTAGAGATTGATTATGTTGTGATGGCGTGAAGCTTGCTACGATCAGCTATCTCGTGGGGACTATGATGAGGCCATTGTGTGTGGTTCGTCGCTGCGCTCGGATTTTCACTGATCGAAGACACAAAGATGGGTGGTGGCTTATTTTTTAAACACAGAAGATTTTGCCCGCGACCGAGCAAAAATGTTGGCCGCGGGAGTAAAATTTAGAGAAGAACCGCGCTCTGAAGCCTATGGCACAGTGGCGGTTTTTGATGATCTCTATGGCAATGTTGGGATCTCATCGAACCCATAGCCATAACCTAAGCGGCGATTTTGACTTGTCGCTCAACGTGGGTGATTTCATCCTTAATCTTTAGTTTTCGGCGTTTGATTTCAGCTAATTGCGAATCAGTCGTAGCAGGGTGCGCCATGGCTTCCGCCAGCTCTTTTTCCAAAGTGCCATGCTTCGTCATCAGTTCATTCAGGTGGTTTTTCAGGCTCATTCCAGTCTCCAGAGAGTTAAGGGAACCTACGCACAAACACGTCATATGTTTGTATCAGGATAATGACATATATTTGGGGGCTTGTCGATTGCCCCACAAGGGCATAGTTGATTTTTTGAAACTGAATTTGGAAAATCTTAATGGACACGTTGCAAGAAGTTCAGCTGCGTTCAAAACTGCATAGTCTTTATCAAGAGCACCGCGACCTTGATCATGCCATTGCGGCGTTCGAAGCCTCAGGCAAAGCGGATACTTTGCAATTGCAACGGTTGAAGAAAATGAAATTGGGCATTAAGGACAAGATCTTACAGATTGAGAATATGCTTATTCCTGATATTATTGCTTGAGGACCGTCACGTGACAGCACTTGTTGCCATTATCATGGGCAGCCAATCGGATTGGGCCACCATGAAACACGCCGCTGAGATTCTCGATATTTTGGGTGTTGCCCATGAAGCGAAGATTATTTCAGCGCATCGCACACCAGAACGGCTTTATGAGTTTGCTCGCGGTGCCAAGACTGCTGGTTTTAAAGTGATAATTGCAGGGGCTGGCGGAGCTGCACATTTGCCGGGCATGACCGCGGCTATGACAATTTTGCCAGTATTCGGTGTGCCGGTGGAATCAAAAGCGTTGAGTGGGCAAGATTCGCTGCTGTCTATTGTGCAAATGCCGGGCGGGGTTCCGGTGGGCACGTTGGCGATCGGCAAGCCGGGGGCGATTAATGCGGGTCTGCTTGCAGCTTCAGTGCTGGCTTTGAATGATGCGGCTTTGGCCACGCGCCTTTCGACTTGGCGGGAAAAGCAGACGGCTTCGGTTGCTTCTGTTCCTAAGGACGAATCGTGAGCGCTTTACCACCCGGTTCGACCATTGGTATCTTAGGCGGCGGGCAATTGGCGCGCATGTTGGCGCTGGCTGCGGCGCGTTTGGGTTTGAATTGTCATATTTATGCGCCCGAAAGTGATAGTCCGGCATTTCAGGTTTCTGCTGCACATACTGTTGCGGCTTACGATGATGAAGTGGCGCTGGCTGCATTTGCGGCTTCAGTGCAGGCGGTGACGTATGAGTTTGAGAATGTGCCCGCGACCACTGTGCAGTTTCTAGAAACGCTGACGACAGTGAGGCCGGGATCTAAAGCCTTGAGTGTTGCTCAGGATCGCAAAGCCGAAAAAATGTTGGCACGTGAAATGGGTGCGATCACTGCCGATTTTGTTTCAGTTAATTCGCTTGAGGATTTGGAGAGGGCTATTGTTCGCATTGGATACCCTTCAATCCTTAAAACCAAGCGTCTGGGTTATGATGGCAAGGGGCAGGCCAAGATGTTATCTTCTGCAGATTTAGGGCCAGCTTGGCGTGCTATGAAGAATCAGCCATCGATTGTGGAAAGTTTTGTGAATTTCCGTATTGAAATGTCGGTTATTTGCGCAAGAGATGCTGATGGTGCCTTTGCGGCCTATGATCCCACCGAAAATATACACGTCAATCACGTTCTCCACACCTCCACAGTTCCAGCCCATATTGACGAGATGCTGGCCGCTGAGGCGGTGTTTGTGGCGCAACGTATGGCTGAGACACTGGACTATGTAGGGGTGATGGGGGTGGAGTTTTTTGTTTCGGATGATGTGATTTATGTGAATGAAATTGCGCCCCGCGTGCATAATTCCGGCCATTGGACGCAAGATGCCTGTGTTATCAGCCAGTTTGAACAGCATATGCGCTGCGTTGCTGGCTGGCCGTTGGGAGCCACTTACCGGCATTCGGACGTGGTGATGACCAATTTACTGGGTGATGAGATTGACCAGTGGCGAGAGCTTGCTGCCCAGCCTGGTGTTGCGGTTCATGTTTATGGAAAAGCCGATGCGAGGGCTGGTCGGAAAATGGGACACTTTAACCGGATCACCCCTCGACAGGGCTAGTTCCGTGTGTTAGGGACTCCGCCAACTTGGGGCCTTAACGGCCCTTTTTAACTGATTTAACCCTTTTTTAGTTCGAGGTTTGTCTTGCAAGTTATCGTTCGTGACAACAATGTTGATCAAGCCCTTAAGGTTCTCAAGAAGAAGCTGCAACGTGAAGGCATCTTCCGTGAAATGAAAATGCGTGGCGCATTTGAAAAGCCATCCGTAAAGCGCGCCCGTGAGCAAGCTGAAGCCGTCCGCCGTTCGCGCAAACTGGCTCGCAAGAAGTTGCAACGCGAAGGTCTGTTGCCCATGCCCAAGAAAATCGAAAAGCCCAAGCGCTTCGGTGGTGGAGCTGGCGGCGGTGGCGCTGGTTTCTAAGATATTTTGAATTTGAAAAAGCCGCTGAGAGATCAGCGGCTTTTTTGTTTTTACTTTCTTACTGCCCTTCTCCCCTTGAGGGAGAAGGTGGCGTGAAACGCCGGATGAGGGGGTTGCTGGCAGTGGGACTCG
>JANMWK010000104.1:0-28137 GCA_031393975.1 Hyphomicrobiales bacterium | reverse complement strand
TTTCCATTTCCACATCCTATTTCCCCATGATGTGGCCAGCGCCAGAACCTGTGACGCTCACGGTCTATGCCGGAAAATCTGATCTCAACATTCCCATTCGCAAAAAACCCGATAGTGAAAAACCAGTGGAATTTGCAGAGGCACAGGCTGCAAAGCCTGTGGTGCAAAAACACATCACGAAACCTTCCAATAAACGCGAAGTCACTGTTGATCCAAAAACCGGCGAAACCAAAATGTCGATAGTGGATGATTTTGGCACCCAGGAAATCCAGCCCCATGGCATGATCATCTGGGGCGCGGGCCGCGAGAATTACACGATCATGCCAGATGATCCACTGTCAGCCAAAATGGAAACCCATTGGACCGAAGGCCGAAAACGCGGCAAGTGGGAAACTCGCACCGAAACCTATGGCAGGTTGACCGCCACCAAGACCCATTGGATTGTGTGGGGCAAGATTGAGGCCTATGAAGGCAAGAAAAAAGTGTTCACCAAAACCTTCAATGAAACTATTGAGAGAAAGCTACAGTGATCCATCGCCTGCCGCAACACGTTAGAATCATACAAAGGTGGTTGTTCAGCCATGACTTCTATGACATTCAACATGACTGAAAATATCGCTCTTAAGCCGCGCAATGATGAGTATTCAGCATTGCTCACCCGCGTGGCCGAGTTTCGTGATCGTGTGGCCTTTGCCGCTTTGTTTGATCATTTTGCCCCACGTGTAAAAAGTTTTATGATGCGCAAAGGCTCCAATGCCGATCAGGCCGAAGACTTGGTGCAAGAAGCCATGATTGCCGTGTGGACCAAGGCCGCCATGTTTTCATCGGATCGCGGATCGGTTTCAACTTGGATATTCACCATTGCTCGTAATTTACGCATTGATCGCCTGCGCCGCGAAAAATCTCAGCTCTATACCGATTTAGAAGATTTTGACGCGCCCGACTTAAGAATAGATGCTGAAGAATCCCTCGGTCGTTCACAGGAAGATAACCATGTTGTCGTCGCTCTGGCGCAAATTCCGGAAGAACAACGGCAATTATTGATCCTTTCCTATGTGGAAGACGTACCTCAGAGTGAAATAGCCACGCGGTTGAATATTCCGTTGGGTACTGTGAAATCTCGAATGCGCTTGGGCTACAGCCGTTTGCGCAAACTATTGGAGTCGATGACGTGACGATTACTCATCATCTTGATGATACAACCCTTCTGGCCTTTGCTGCGGGAACCGCAGGCGAAGCGCACGGCATTGTTGTGGCTGCGCATCTCAGCATGTGCCCCACCTGCCGCGCCGCCCTGCGCGCCGCTGAAAGAGTTGGTGGTGGTATTTTGGCAAGTCAGCCGGAAGCTGCCGTATCGGATGTGTGTCGTGCAGCGACCTTGGCCAGCCTCGATGCGGCACCTGCAAGAAAGCACGTTCCGGTGCCGCATGGTGAGCTGCCAATCGCTTTGTCTCGCGCCCTTGGTGGCAAGTCCTTGAGTGATATTAAGTGGCACAAGAAGGCTCCCGGCGTGGCCATATTTGATGTGCCGATGCCAAAGGGTGAGCGCACTCATTTGAAGTTACTTCGCATTGGCATCGGCCGCGCCATGCCCGAGCATGGCCATGGTGGCGAAGAACTGACCTTGATCCTCAAAGGCTCATACTCCGATCATATGGGCAAATTTAGCGTTGGTGATGTTGCTGATTTAGATGAAGACATTGAGCATACCCCCGTGGTCGATTCCTCGGAAGATTGCATCTGCTTGGTGGCTACCGAAGCGCCCACCAAGTTCAAATCCTTCTGGGCGAGATTGGCACAGCCCTTCGTCGGCATCTAATCGATGACGCTGCCTTGGCGGCTGGTGTGGATTACAGGGGCCTCTACCGGCATCGGGGCTGAGATCGCAAAGCAACTGGCCGGGCAGGGCGTGGTGGTGGCCACCTCAGCCCGCAAAATCGCGCAATTGGAAGCCGCCGCAGAGCTAAACCCCCATCTAAAGCCTTACCCTCTGGATGTGACGGATTCAGCCGCCGTTGCCAAATCCTTCGCGCAGATTGAGCATGATTTAGGCCCCATTGATTTGGTGATTGCTGGAGCTGGAACCTATGCGCCACTGAGCCTTGACGAGTTCAAGCCCGAAGCCTTCCAAGTCCCCTACCAGGTGAATTATTTGGGCGTGATCAATGTTCTGTCGGCAATCCTTCCAACTTTTAGGGCCAGAAAATCCGGCCACATCGCATGGATCGCCTCGGTGGTCGGTTATATCGGCCTACCGCAGGCCGCAAGCTATGGTCCGACCAAAGCAGCCTTGATCAATCTGGCGGAATGCCTGCACCCGGAATTGGCGGTGGAAGGCATAACCACCAGCATCATCAACCCCGGCTTTGTGAAAACTCCACTGACCTCCCAAAATGATTTCGCCATGCCGTTTCTGATGGAGGTTGAGGATGCAGCTCGATTAACTATCGCAGGCCTCGCCAAAAAGAAATTTGAAATTGCCTACCCTTGGAAATTTGTGGGGATTTTGAAGGTTCTGCAACTATTGCCTTATCCGTGGTTCTTTGGGTTAATAAGAAAGTTTGTGCTGAAGCACGAAACCTCACCTAAGGAATCTCCTCCCAATATGAACGCCAGATAAACACCACAATCAGCTTGGGTTCAGAGCGCTTTTCTTAATGTGCAATCATCAATTGCTTATGAGAAGGACGATTACCATGAACCACTTTTTCAAATCCGCCGCCGCAGCGCTCATTCTGGCAACTGCGATCACTTCATCAGCCTTCGCTGGTCAGGCTAAACCCTTCGCAGGCGTCGTCATCGTGCCTGCCTCGGCCCAAGCTGAAACTCAGGTCGAAACCCAGCCCGCTTTCAGGCGCGGCCAAATCGTGAGTTACACCTCGGATAATAAAGCAGGCTCAATCATTATCGACACCAAGTCCAACCATCTCTACTATGTTTTAGGCATGGACCGCGCCGTGATGTACCGTGTGGCCACGGCTAAAAAAGGGTTCGAATGGTCGGGTGTAAACAAAGTTTCAGCCAAAACCCAATGGCCAGATTGGCGTCCGCCAGTGGAAATGCAAGCCCGCCGCCCAGAATTACCAGCCTTCATGGCCGGTGGCCCGAAAAACCCACTGGGTGCCCGTGCTATCTATCTGGGTTCCTCGATTTACCGAATCCACGGCACCAATGAACCATCCTCGATCGGCAAAGCCGCATCATCAGGCTGCATCCGCATGTTGAACGAAGATGTGAGCGAGCTTTATAATATTGTGAAGTTGGGTGCGCAAGTAACTGTGCTATAAGAAAGTTTCTATATGTGCGACAGTGAGCGAAGGGCTTCGACTATGGCGTCGAAGCCTTTTTTCGCAGGCTCACTCATATTGCGCGCCCGCATATAAGAGTGCGCCAAAGCGGGCTCTTCACGCACCGCGCAGGCAATGCCAGCACCACGGAGCTTCTCCGCAAAAATAATCCCGTCATCATGCAAAGGATCATGCCCTGCAACAGTGATGAAAGCCGACGGCAGGCCCGAAACATCTCGCGCTAAATTCGGCAGCGCAGTTTCATCACGCCAATTCGGGTTGCCCTCTGGCCCCAAAAAACTGGTGAGATAATACATCATGTCGGCCCGAGTCAAACACGGCGCATCGGCATTGCGAATATAGGAAGGCGAGTCAAAATCAACACCAAGGCCAGGATAAATCAAAACCATGCCTTTGAGCTGCGGCAGATTTAGAGCCTTCAAATGCAGCGCCAGCCCCGCCGACATTTGCCCGCCTGCACTGTCTCCTGCTGCAATAATATTTTCCGAAACATTCTCGCGCATCCAACGCCAAACCTTAAGCGCGTCTTCGCGCTGTGCGGGATGAATGTGTTCGGGAGCCAATCGATAATCCACCAGCGCCAGCGTGCAATCAGCACCCACCGCCATCTCAGCGCACATATCATCATGCGTTTCAGGCCCGCCCAAAACCCAACCGCCACCATGGAAATAGAGAACCCCAGGTTTGGCTGTCAAACTTGGGGGCGTATAAAGTCGAAACTTCACACCTTCAGTCTCAAGGTCCTGAACCTTTAGGCCAGAAGGACGCGGTGCCCGAAATTGTTTGCACACCGCGTTCCAAGCCGCGCGCTGTTTATCAAGCGGCCACGTCACCGCCTCAGGCGGCGTCTGTGCGCTGAGTTCGGCGTTGAAGGCGATCATACCAGGATCGAGATCCACGAATTTTAAGTTTCTATTCACTATTAAAAAACTTTAGCTCTACACGTTAATTTAAATTGAGAATGAATTGATTAGGCTCGCCTTAGGGATAAGGGGACGATAATTGAATGATATTCAAGACTGCAATACTCGCACTCAGTGCGACTATAATTTTGGCTGGCTGTGCAACACGCCCAGATGAAATTACATCGTCCTACACTTCAAAGTTCGAATACAAAGATTACTCTTGTGAACAAATGACTGAAGAAGCCTAGCGCATTTCAGACCGCGCCAATGATGCCTATGGTTTACAAAGAAAGCAACGCACCAGAGATCAGGTGAACAGCACTGTCGGTGTATTGATTTTCCCGGTATCGCTTCTGTTTATCCAAGGCGATGGTCCAAACGCTGTCGAAGTGGCGCACCTAAAAGGCCAGATGGATGCACTGGAACAAGCGTCGATCGTTAAAAATCAAAAGGGCTGCAAGATCAAGTTTACGAATAGGTGAGAGTGATCTCACCCCGTTCGGCGCATCCGGCTCTGTGGTGGTTGATACGCCATTCTGGCGTGATACTCACAATAAGGCGAACCATCGCGTGGGCCATGGCCGCAGAAGCAGAAATCTTCTTTGTTCGGGTCACCAATCGGCCATTTGCAGGTCTTGTCAGTCAGATGTAAAATTGTAATGCGGCCATCCTTGGCGCTGTCCACCAAGCGCAAAGGCTTGGGTTCAGGCAAAGCAATCGGGCGCGGAGCCACATGGGCGAAAGGTTTCAGGGCATTAGCACCTGCCGTCGGCATGGAGGGCGAACGGCCCGGCGCTGAAGGCTCACGCGGAGATTTGCGGGCGGTGCGCGGTGCGGTGTTGCGCGGCTGTGTGGCGCGGCCAGAAAGATTAAGGCGGTGCACTTTGCCGATCACGGCATTGCGCGTCACACCCAAAGCAAGGCGGCCCGCAATTTGGCTGGCGCTCAGGCCATCAGCCCAAAGCTTTTTCAAAAGCTCGACGCGTTCCTCGGTCCAAGGTGCCTTTTCTGCTGGCGATGCCAATTCGGTCATTTATGAATCCCCTTTGCTTCACAGGTTGCGAAACAACCCGCGCCCAAACTCTGACGCATTACTGAAAAACCGCTACATTTCGTAGCCTGTTAACTTTTTACTACTATGGGCAGTGAGGAAGTTACAAGAATCAGAGACAAGTTATGCCCATCTATTATGCAACCCCCGACCAGCCCTTATGGTTAACAAGGACTTAACCGCGGTTTGAATCATGAGAACATGCGGTGTTTTGACTCATCTGTGGACAAGGTAAAGTTGACCATCGCCCGCATCTTGACTATAGCCAGCTTTTAACACGCGCCGATCACCCATCGGCGCTTTTTAGTTTTGGGGGATAACCAAAATGATTGCATCCGTCCTGCCCACCTATAATCGCGCTGCGGTTTCGTTTGAGCGTGGAGTTGGTGCACGGGCTTACACGCCTGAGGGTGTGGAATATTTGGATTTTGGCGCAGGCGTTGCGGTCAATTCCTGCGGCCATGCGCATCCACATTTGGTGAAAGCTCTCACCGAGCAGGCCCAAAAAATCTGGCACACCTCGAATGTCTATCAAATGCCCGGCCAAATCAAATTGGCTGAACGGCTGATTGAGAAGACATTTGCCGACACCGTGTTCTTTTGTAATTCTGGCGCTGAGGCCATGGAGCTTAGCATCAAGATGGCGCGTAAATATCATTATGCCAATGGCCATCCAGAACGGTTTCACATCATCACCTTTGAAGGCGCGTTTCACGGGCGCACCATTGCAACGCTCGCTGCTGGCGGCCAAGAAAAATATTTAGAAGGCTTCGGCCCCAAAGCCCCAGGTTTTGACCAATTGCCTTTTGGTGATCACAAAGCGTTAGAAGCTGCCATTGGCCCCCAGACTGCGGCCATTATGATTGAACCCATTCAAGGCGAAGGCGGCATTCGCCCGGTGCCGCACCCATGCCTGCGGGGGCTGCGTGAACTATGCGACAAGCATGGCCTTCTTTTAATCTACGACGAAATTCAGTGTGGCGTGGGCCGCACTGGCAAACTCTTCGCGCATGAATGGTCGGGTGCTGCACCCGATATTATGGGCATTGCCAAAGGCATTGGCGGTGGCTTTCCGCTGGGTGCGGTTCTGGCCACTGAAGCTGCAGCCAGTGGCATGGTGGCAGGCACACACGGCTCGACCTTCGGCGGCAATCCCTTGGCCACAGCCGTGGGCAATGCCGTTCTTGAAGTGATTTTAGAAGAGGGCTTTCTTGATAATGTGCTGCGGCAATCGATCAACCTCAAACAGAAACTCGAACGTTTAAAAGATCAACACCCCACTGTGATTGAAGAAATCCGTGGGTCTGGCTTGATGATGGGCATTAAAACCAAACCATTGAACACGGCCTTTGTAAAAGCTGCCTTCGATCAACATCTCTTGGTGTTGGCTGCAGGCGACAATATTGTGCGCCTGTTGCCGCCACTGATCGTCACTGATGCCGATGTGACCGAAGCCGTGAATAAACTTGAAGCCGCCTGTGTGGCGCTCGAAAAGAAAAATTAAATGACGCATTTTTTAGATTTGAAAGATTTCACCAAGGCTCAATTGCGGGCCATGCTGGATGGCGCCCTTAGCCGCAAAAAATCCCGCGCTGCTTTGCCCAAGGGCACGGCTGACGTAGATCTACCGCTCAAGGGCAAAGCTATTGCGCTGGTGTTTGAGCGCCCCTCCACTCGCACCCGCTTTTCATTTGAAATGGCCATAAGGCAACTGGGTGGCGAAGTCTTCACCGTCTCAGGTGGCGAAATGCAATTGGGCCGTGGCGAGACCATTGCCGACACAGCGCGCGTGGTTTCGCGTTATGTTGATGGCATTATGCTCCGTGCCAAGGCCCACGAAACCTTGCAAGAATTTGCAGCCGCCGCGACGATCCCCGTAATCAATGGCCTCACCAATCGCACCCATCCTACGCAAGTGTTGGCCGATGTGCTCACCCTCGAAGAGCATAGAGGTGCAATCGAAACCAAGCGCATTGCATGGGTCGGCGATGGTAATAACGTCTGCGCCTCATGGATTGAAGCGGTGGGTGTTTTGGGCGGATCGCTGCGCATCGGCAGTCCAGAGTCATTGCGCCCTCGTGCCGAATTTTTAAATTGGGCCACGCAGAATAAAGCTGACATCGATGTGATGGTCTCGGCCGAGCAAGCCGTAGCCCATGCCGACTGCGTGGTGACCGATGCGTGGGTTTCCATGCACGATGAAGATGTTGAGAACCGCCACAATTTGCTGAAGCCCTATCAAGTGAACAACGCTTTGATGAAGCTTGCGGCCAAAGATGCCCTGTTCATGCATTGCCTGCCCGCGCACCGCAATGAAGAAGTGACTGACGACATCATGGATGGCAAACATTCCGTGGTGTTTGATGAAGCCGAAAATCGTCTCCATGCACAAAAGGCAATTTTGCTAAACTGCTTCGGAAAACTTTAATGGTCGATGTTGTCATTCCCTTTGCCGTGAAACCACTCGGCGTGCGGGGCCGCATTGTGCGGCTGGGTGCTGTGATTGATGACATTCTCTCGCGCCATGATTATCCGGAATCGGTTTCAGCCCTAGTTGCAGAATCTGTGGCCCTCACCGCCATGTTGGGCACGGCCCTCAAATTCAACGGCAAATTTATTTTGCAAACCAAAACCAAAGGCCCCGTGCAAATGCTGGTAGCGGATTTTGTCTCGCCCGGTGGGGTGCGCGGCTGCGCTAAATTTTCCAAGCCGCGCATTGATGAACTTAAGAAGCCCAATCAAAAACAATTATTGGGTGAAGGCATCCTCGGTATGACGGTGGATCAGGGCGCTGACATGGAGCGCTATCAAGGCATTGTTCAATTGGGTGATTCCACGCTTGCTGATGCCGCCCACACTTATTTTCATCAATCCGAACAAATCCCCACGCGTCTGCGCGTGGCGGCTGGTCCTTTATTAGCGCGCGGTGAAAAAAAAACTCATTGGCGCGCCGGCGCCATTCTCGTGCAGCATTTGCCCAGCGAAGGCGGTTCCTCGCCACTGCCAGAAATGCAAGGAGATGCGCCTGAAGGTGTCGAGCATGAAGTTGAGGAAAATGACAATTGGGTCAAAGCCCGTCTACTGCTTGACACCATTGAAGACCATGAATTGCTCGACCCGACTTTAACCGCCGAGGATATTCTGTATCGGCTTTATCATGAAGATGGTGTCACGGTTTATCCGGCCATTCCCATTACACGCCATTGCACCTGTTCGCGCGAAACGGTTTCCACCATGTTGCAAAATTTCTCAGAAAAAGATCGCAGCGATATGGTGAAGGAAGAGCAGATCGAAGTCATCTGCGAATTCTGCTCAACCCCTTATCGTTTTACGCTTGCGGAATTCGCTTGAGGCATACGCGGCCACAACACATCGGTTGATACAACTGTCTTGCCCACGGGAAAAAGCGATGCCATAGCCAACTTCACATGTGCCCAAGCAAACGGAATGCCAATAATGGTCACAGCAAAAGCCACCGCCGCTGTGAGATGCGCCAATGCCAACCACCAGCCGGCCAACACAAACCAGATTACATTGCCAATGGTGCCCAATGTGCCTGTGCCCAAATCGCCTCGACCATAAATTTCGTCCCGCGAAACAATATCATAGCCAAACGGCCAAAACGTATAACGCGCAATCATAAAGCACGAGCGCGCCCAAGGCAGGCCCACAATGGTGAGCGCCATAATCACGCCAGCCAAAACCCACCCGAGCCCAGCAAAAAGCCCACCCAGCACAAACCAAATGAGATTGAGTATGAAGATCATAATGGGGTCCTCCGAATGGCAAAGATGTGGGAACGAGTTTTAAAAATTCAAGTTCAATTCACGCTATGTCGATCATAAGGGCTATCCAGCGAAAACGCCGGGATCACCACGTCAAAATGTTCGGCCCTGCCATTGACCATGCCGTAGCTGCCACTCATAACCCCTGAAGGCGTGGAGAGCGGGCAGCCTGATGTATATTCAAACCGGTCGCCAGGGCGCAACAAAGGTTGTTCGCCAATCACGCCTTCGCCGCGCACTTCTTGGTTGCGGCCAAGGCCATCGGTGATGATCCAATGGCGCGTCAGCAATTTAACCGTTTCATCGCTCAGGTTTTCCACCGTAATCGTATAGGCCCAGACATATTTCCCTTCATCAGGTTCTGATTGATGTTCCAGAAACTGCGGGCGCACAACAATGTGAATGTGGCGAGTGGTGTGTTCATACATGACGCTAATTTAGACACTTTTTTGCAGTTTTCCACTGAGAAACTTCTTGCTTGCGCAAAACCCACAAATCCCGCCAAAAGGGACCATGAGTACGCTTCAAAACCAAGGCATTTTGCCCGCCCGCCAAATCGCTGATTTTTGTGAGCGCGGTCATATTAAATTGGCCCATCAATTAGATGCCGACCAAATCCAACCGGCCAGCCTCGACCTGCGTTTGGGACATGTGGCTTACCGGGTGCGGGCGTCGTTTCTGCCAGGCCCCAACCGTAAAGTTTCAGACAAGCTTAAAGATATCGTCTTGCATGAAATGAGTCTCGCTGAAGGGGCTGTGCTTGAAACCGGCTGCGTCTACATCGTTCCATTACAAGAATCACTGAGCCTGCCCAAAGGCATCTCGGCTGCGGCCAATCCGAAAAGCTCAACTGGCAGGCTCGATATTTTCACGCGCGTCATTACCGATTACGCGCAGGAATTTGACAAAGTACCCGAAGGCTATGAGGGCCCGCTTTATGCAGAAATTTCGCCGCGCACATTTTCTATTTTGGCCCGCGAAGGGTCAAGACTTTCGCAAATCCGATTCCGGGCCGGGCAAACTCTCGCCACCGACGCATTGATTCATGAACTCAACGCGAAAGAGCCTCTCATTGCCGAAGGCAAGGTGAATATCGATGGCGGTCTCGCGCTTACCGTTGATCTCTCCGGCGGCGACGGTTCGAACCCTGTCGGTTTTCGTGCCAAGCGCCATTCAGCTTTGGTTGATGTCGATAAAAAATCGGCGCTCAATGTTTTAGATTATTGGGAACCGATTTGGCAGAAAGGCTCGCTGATTTTAGATCCCGATCAATTCTATATTCTAGCCTCAAAAGAAGCCGTCCGCATTCCGCCAAGCCACGCTGCCGAAATGGTGCCGTTTAATCCATTGGTCGGTGAATTTCGTGTGCACTATGCGGGGTTCTTCGATCCGGGCTTTGGCCATTCATCAGGCCATGGCGAGGGTGCACGCGCCGTGCTCGAAGTGCGCAGCCATGAAGTGCCCTTTATTTTGGAAGATGCCCAAATAATCGGCAGGCTCATTTACGAACCTTTAACCGAAGCCCCGCAGATGGTTTATGGCCAAGACATGGGTAGCAATTACCAAAAACAGGGGCTAAAGCTCTCCAAACATTTCAAGACTTATGACGGGGCATACAGATCATAAGATGCGGGCGTAGTTCAGTGGTAGAACATCTGCTTCCCAAGCAGAATGTCGTGGGTTCGAGTCCCATCGCCCGCTCCAAATTCAATCTCATAGTATAAGGTAGTTCGAATGTCATTAGCAGCGAAGTCCAGTGCAGAAGCCGTAAAAACCGAAATCTTGGCGAAGCTCACCTATTCAATTGGCAAAGACCCCATTGTCGCCAAGCGTCATGATTGGTTGGCCGCAACCATTTTGGCCTTACGCGATCATATTATCGACCGTTGGATGGAATCGACTCGTGAAGCCTATAAAGCGAATGCCAAACGCGTCTATTATCTGTCGCTGGAATTTCTCATCGGCCGCCTGCTGCGCGATGCGCTGAGTAATTTGGATTTGACCAGTAGTTTTGAAGAAGCCCTCGAAAGCCTTGGCGTCGATCTTGAGCTGACTGAGGCGCTAGAACCAGACGCTGCTTTGGGCAATGGTGGCCTGGGTCGCTTGGCTGCTTGCTTCATGGAAAGCATGGCCAGCCTTGGCATTCCTGCCTATGGTTATGGCATTCGTTATAAGCACGGCTTGTTCCGCCAGTTGATTAAGGACGGTTGGCAAATGGAAGTGCCGGAAGACTGGCTTGAGAATGGCAACCCGTGGGAATTTGCCCGCCGTGAAGCGGCCTATAAAATTACCTTTGGCGGTTCAATCTTTGCCGACAAACCAAGCGATATAACATCAAAAGCAACTTGGCATCCTGATGAAGTGATGCTGGCAACAGCGTTTGATACACCCATGGTGGGCTGGCGTGGTAAACGTGTGAACACGTTGCGTTTGTGGTCGGCGCGATCCATAGATCCCATTCAACTGGATGCCTTCAACCAAGGCGACTTTACCGGCGCCTTGTCCAACAATAACCGCGCCGAAATTTTGACGCGTGTTCTCTATCCTTCAGACTCCAACCCCGCAGGCCAAGAGCTGCGCTTGCGCCAAGAGTATTTTTTCACCTCGGCATCCTTGCAAGATATTATCCGCCGTCATTTGCAGCAATATCCTGATGTGCTGAACTTAGCTGATAAAGCTGCCGTCCAAATCAATGACTCGCATCCAGCCATTGCTGTGGCCGAACTCATGCGCCTGCTGGTGGATGAGCACCATGTGGTGTGGAGCAAAGCATGGGAAATCACCCAAGCCGTGGTGGCTTATACCAACCACACATTGTTGTCAGAGGCTTTGGAAAGCTGGCCCTTGCAATTGTTTGAGCGCATGTTGCCACGCCATTTGCAAATCATTTACGCGATCAATGACCACATCGTTGTGCGGGCCCGTAACGTGGTCGATTCTAATGACGAGTTTGTCGCCTCAGTGTCATTGATTGATGAACATGGTTCAAAGCGCGTGCGCATGGCGCAATTGGCTTTTGCCGGATCCCACAGTGTGAACGGCGTTTCAGCACTGCACACAGAATTGATGAAGAAAAACGTGTTCAAAAATTTGAGCACCTTGTTCCCCGGGCGCATCAACAACAAAACCAATGGCATCACGCCGCGCCGCTGGCTGCGCGGTGCGAACCCCGAACTTTCGGCGCTCCTCACCGAAGCAGCGGGTGTGGCCTCACTTGATAATGCGGAGTTGCTAGTGAATGCTGCGGCTCATGCCAACGATAAAAGCTTCATCTCAAAGTTTTCAAAAATAAAATTGCAAAACAAAATGGAACTGGCCCATTTGATTCAAGCACGCCTGGAAATTAAAGTTGATCCCAGTGCCATGTTCGACGTGCACATCAAGCGCATCCACGAATACAAGCGCCAGCTCTTGAATATTTTGGAAACCATTGATCTTTATTTACAGATCAAGGCTGAGCCTAATCGCGACTGGTCGCCGCGGGTTAAAATATTCGCGGGCAAAGCTGCAGCAAGTTATGTGCAAGCTAAGCTCATCATCAAGCTGATTAATGAAGTGGCCAACGTGGTGAACGCGGATGCTTCAATTAAAGGACAGCTGAAAGTCGTTTTCATTCCAAACTATAATGTAAGTCTGGCAGAAGTCATCGTTCCGGCCACAGATTTGTCCGAACAAATCTCAACAGCGGGAATGGAAGCCTCGGGCACTGGCAACATGAAGTTTGCCCTGAATGGTGCTTTAACGGTTGGCACTTTGGATGGCGCCAATGTTGAAATGCGCGACCATGTGGGAGCCGAACATTTCTTCATCTTCGGTCTTACAGCTCAAGAAGTGGAAGACCGCCGTGCCGCTGGCGTGGATGGCCATGGTGTGGTTGAATCATCCCTGCGGCTGCGAGCCGTTTTGAAGGCCTTGGCCCAAGGCCTGTTCTCGGCTGGTGATACAACACTTTACCAACATATCATTGGTTCCATCTATAATGGTGATTATTTCATGGTCGGTTCGGACTTTGATTCCTACGTTGCCGCTCAAACAAATCTTTCCAACATTTGGAAGCAACAAGAAGACTGGACGAAACACGCAATTCAGAATAGCGTTCACATGGGCTGGTTCTCTTCTGATCGCACAATCAGAGAATATGCCCGCGATATATGGAACGTACCAACGAACTGAGAGCAAACGGAAATGGCCGAACCGAAGTGGAAAACTAGCGGCCCTGAAATCGAAGCCATTGTGAATGGCCGGCATGCAGATCCATTTAAAGTTTTGGGATTGCATCCCGTGGGCAATGCTTGGGTGGCACGTGCCTTTATTCCGGGTGCCGAAACCGTAACAGCGCAAAGCTTCGATGGAAAAAATCTGGGTGAGTTGACCATGGTCAACAAAGCCGGATTTTTTGAAGGAAAAGTGAAAGCCAGCACGCAGCAGGTTTTACAATTTATCTGCGTCAATGCCAAAGCCACGTGGACAGTTTCTGATGCCTATTCGATCGGCCCCGTACTTGGCCCCCAAGATGATTACTTCATGGCCGAAGGCAATCATTTGCGTCTTTATGATAAGCTTGGCGCTCATCCGTTAAAAATGGATGGGATTGAGGGAGTTCATTTCGCTGTCTGGGCCCCCAATGCTGAGCGCGTTTCCGTGGTGGGCGATTTTAATCTCTGGGATGGCCGCCGTCATGTTATGCGCAAACGCATGGATGTGGGCGTGTGGGAAATTTTCGTGCCTGATGCCAAAGTGGGCCAAGGCTATAAATTTGAGTTGATCGACACCCACGGTGGCCTGCACCTGAAATCCGATCCCTATGGTTTTGCCGCCGAGCTTCGGCCCAACACCGCATCGAAAGTGACGCGAACCGATGGTTTCAAATGGTCGGACGCGGATTACTTAAAAGCCCGCATAGCACCCGATAAGCGTCGTGTGCCGATGAGCATCTACGAAGTTCATTTGGGCTCATGGCGCAAAAATGAGGGTGATGCCTTTCTCACCTACGATCAATTGGCTGATCAACTGATTTCTTATGTCGTCGACATGGGCTTTACCCATATCGAACTTCTGCCCGTCAGCGAATTTCCTTATGACCCGTCATGGGGCTATCAGCCGGTTGGCCTCTTTGCACCCACTTCGCGCTTTGGCGATCCTGCTGGCTTTGCGCGGTTCGTCGACCAAGCTCATGCCGCCAACATTGGAATTATTCTGGATTGGGTTCCCGCGCATTTCCCTGTTGATGCCCATGGCCTATCTAAATTTGACGGCACTGCGCTTTATGAACACGCCGACCCGCGCCAAGGCTTCCACCCTGATTGGAACACGGCAATTTTTAATTTTGGCCGCAAGGAAGTGCAAAGCTTCCTGCTCAATAATGCGCTGTTCTGGTTAGAGCGCTATCATCTTGATGGCCTGCGTGTTGATGCTGTGGCCTCGATGCTTTATTTGGATTACTCGCGCAAAGAAGGCGAGTGGATTCCCAATCAATTTGGCGGCCGTGAAAATCTGGAGGCCATCGCGTTCCTGCAGCGCATGAACCACGAAACTTATGGCCAGCATCCGGGCATTGTGACAATCGCTGAGGAATCCACCGCATTCCCCGGCGTGTCAAAACCCACCAGCACGGGTGGCCTTGGTTTTGGTTTTAAGTGGAACATGGGCTTCATGCACGACACGCTGCAATATATGCAGCGCGAAGGTATTTACCGCAAGCATCACCACAATGATCTCACTTTTGGTCTGCTTTATGCCTTCACCGAAAATTTTGTGCTGCCACTGTCTCATGATGAAGTGGTCCATGGCAAAGGCTCGCTGCTGGCAAAAATGTCAGGTGATGATTGGCAGAAATTCGCAACTTTGCGGGCATATTTTGGTTTCATGTGGGCCTACCCCGGCAAAAAACTTTTATTCATGGGCCAAGAAATGGCCCCATGGGGCGAGTGGAACCATACCACAAGTCTCGATTGGAATTTATTGCAACACGCCCCCCACAAGGGGATGCAATCGCTCATCCGTGACCTCAATCATCTCTATCGCAATCATCCTGCTCTCTATGCACGAGATTGCGAGCCAGAAGGTTATGAATGGCTGATTGGTGATGATGCTGAAAATTCAGTCTTCGCTTGGGCCAGACATTCTGGTGATGGCAAAAAACCCGTTGCCGTGGTATCGAATTTCACTTCAGTGGTGCGAGAAAATTATATTCTGGCCTTGCCAAAATCCGGAATCTGGGTTGAAGTCTTCAACAGTGACGCAGAAAACTATTGGGGCACGGGCAAAGGCAATCAAGGAAAAATAGAAGCAAAGAACGGGCCGTCGCATGGAAAACCAGCCTCGGCCCTTATAACTTTGCCACCCTTGGCGACATTGTATTTTGTGGCCGAAGACTAAAAGTGAAACGACTGCTGGATTGGGAGTTACAGCGATGAGTGATACAAAAAGAACAGCACCACTTGCCCGCGATGCCATGGCTTATGTGTTGGCAGGGGGCAGAGGCAGCCGTTTGATGGAACTGACGGATCGCCGTGCCAAACCGGCTGTGCCATTCGGCGGCAAATCGCGCATCATCGATTTCGCATTGTCCAATGCCATGAACTCCGGAATCCGCCGCATTGGTGTCGCCACCCAATATAAAGCCCATAGTTTGATCCGCCATTTGACACGCGGTTGGAACTTCTTTCGCACAGAGCGCAATGAAAGCTTTGATATTCTGCCAGCCAGCCAGCGCGTGTCGGAAGACCAGTGGTATGCAGGCACCGCTGACGCGGTTTATCAGAATCTCGACATCATCGAAACCTATACTGTGAAATACAGCGTCATTCTCGCGGGCGATCATATTTACAAGCAAGACTATGAGTTGATGCTGCAACAGCACGTGGACTCAGGCGCTGATGTCACCATCGGCTGCCTTGAAGTGCCGCGCATGGAAGCCACAGCTTTTGGTGTGATGCATGTTGATAAGAATGACACAATCATCGAGTTTATTGAAAAGCCAGCCAATCCGCCAGGCATTCCAGACAACCCTGAAATGGCTTTGGCCTCGATGGGCATTTATGTTTTTGAAACAAAATTCCTAGCCGGCCTTTTGCGCCGTGATGCTGCCACCAAAGGATCATCGCGTGATTTCGGTAAAGATATTATTCCCTATGTTGTGAAAAACGGCAAAGCCGTGGCTCATCGCTTCACAAAATCATGCGTGCGCTCGCCGCTCGAAAAGCAGGCCTATTGGCGCGACGCTGGCACTATCGACGCCTATTGGGAGGCCAACATCGATTTGACGGATACGCTGCCTTCGCTTGATCTTTACGACAAAGATTGGCCAATCTGGACATACGGCGAAGTGACCCCACCAGCAAAATTCGTGCATGATCTTGAAGGCCGTCGTGGCAGTGCTATTGCTTCGCTCGTCTCTGGGGGTTGCATTGTTTCGGGTGCATCGATCAAGCGAGCTTTGCTTTTCACCAATGTGCGGGTTAATTCATTTTCAAATTTGGAAGACGCTGTGGTTTTGCCCAATGTGGAAATTGGTCGCAATGCCAGTCTCACCAAAGTGATCATCGATTCAAGTGTGCGAATTCCGGAAGGCCTAATCGTGGGTGAGGACCCGGTGCTTGATGGTCAACGGTTCAGGCGCTCAGAAAAAGGCATTTGCCTGATCACGCAAGCGATGATTGATCGTCTGGTCTAATGCAAGTTCTATCGGTCACAAGTGAGCTTTACCCGCTCGTGAAAACCGGCGGGTTGGCGGATGTGACGGGCGCTTTGCCCGGCGCATTAAAAAGCAGCGGCGTCGTCATGCGAACCTTAGTGCCGGGCTATCCCTCGGTTATTACCGCACTGGAAACGCCTGTCGTCGTTCATAAGTTTCAAAACCTCATGGGTGGACCAGCAACTTTGTTGAGCGGCACCGCCAAGGGTTTGGATGTCTTTGTTTTAGATGCACCCCATCTTTTTAATCGCGCCGGTAATCCTTACCTTGGCCCCGATGGAAAAGATTGGCCCGATAATGCCCAGCGCTACGCAGCCCTGTCCGAAGTCGCCGCCGATTTGGCGCGGGGCGCATTGGGAAGTTACAAAGCCGATATTCTACACCTGCATGATTGGCAAGCGGCTTTAGGTGCAGTTTACACGCGGTATCGCGGCGGCCCTAAAACCGTGATCACCGTTCACAATATTGCATTTCAGGGCCAGTTTCCGGCTGGTTATTTCAACGTGCTCAACCTGCCACCCCAGGCCTTCGCCATTGATGGTGTCGAATTTTATGGCAATGTGAGTTTCCTTAAAGGGGGCCTCGCCTGCGCCACGGCCATCACCACGGTCAGCCCCACTTACGCTAATGAAATCTGCACCGCTGATTATGGGATGGGTCTGCAAGGCTTGCTGCAATCGCGCCGCACCGCCCTCAGTGGCATTGTCAATGGCATCGACATTGACGTGTGGAACCCTCAGACAGACAAAGCCATCGCCGCAAACTTTTCTGCCAAAGACTTATCAAACCGCAGCCTTAACAAACGCGCCATTGAAAAGCGTTTCAATCTGGAAACTGGCGATGGCATTATCCACGGCGTCGTCAGTCGACTGACATGGCAAAAGGGCCTCGATATTTTCGCTTCTCTGTTGGATTGGCTAGTGGGAACAGGTGCCCGTCTTGGTCTCATCGGCACGGGTGAACCTGCGATTGAGCAGGCCGTCTTGGCTGCAGCCCTACGCCATCCCGGCCGCATTGGGGTCTCCACGGCTTACGACGAAAATCTTTCGCATCTGGTGCAGGCGGGTTGCGACACCATGTTAGTGCCATCTCGCTTTGAACCTTGCGGCCTCACCCAGCTTTATGGCTTGCGTTATGGCTGTGTGCCTGTGGTGGCGCGCACGGGTGGACTCGCAGATACAATTATTGATGCCAACGATGCGGCCCTTGCCGCTGGTGTGGCCACCGGCATTCAATTTTCGCCTGTCGATGGCGTAACCTTGCAAAACGCATTAGTCCGCACCGCAACGCTTTATGAAAATAAATCCGCTTGGGCCACGGTGCAAGCCCGGGGCATGGCAACAGATGTTTCATGGAATCGCAGTGCTGCTGCTTACGCGGCCCTCTACCAATCGGTGATTAAAAATGGCTGAGATCGTATCAACGAAACCTTTTGAGGGCCAACGCCCTGGCACGTCAGGCTTGCGCAAAAAAGTAACGGTGTTTCAACAACCGCATTATGCCGAAAATTTCATCCAATCGATTTTTGATTCATTGGAAGGCTTTGCTGGCAAGACTTTGGTGATCGGTGGCGACGGGCGATATTATAATAAGGAGGTGGTACAGGTCGCCATCCGCATGGCCGCAGCCAATGGTTTTGGCCGCGTGATTGTTGGGCAAAACGGATTGCTCTCCACCCCTGCTGCCTCGCATCTTATCCGCAAGAATGCTGCTTTTGGTGGCATCATTCTTTCTGCCAGTCATAATCCCGGCGGGCCGGATGGAGACTTTGGCATCAAATACAATGGTGGCAACGGCGGCCCTGCGCCCGAAAAAATTACCGAAGAAATTTTCTCTCACAGTAAAACCATTACGGCATATAAAACTATAAAATCCGCTGATATTGATTTGAACGTGATCGGCACAACCAAGCTTCAAGGTATGGCGATTGAAGTGGTTGATCCCGTCACCGACTATGCCGCTTTGATGCAAACTCTATTTGATTTTGATTTAATCCGTACGCTGATGAAATCTGGTTTCACCATGAAGTTTGACGGAATGAGCGCTATCACTGGGCCTTATGCGCATCGCATTCTTGAGGACATGTTGGGCTTTGCTAAAGACACAGTGCTGAATGGTGTGCCCTTGCCGGACTTCGGCGGTCATCACCCTGATCCAAACCTCGTTCACGCCAAAGACCTTTGCGATATGCTGTTGATCAAGAAAACTTATGATTTTGGTGCCGCCTCCGATGGCGATGGTGATCGCAATCTCATCGTCGGCAAAAACATTTATGTAACGCCTTCTGATTCACTCGCCATCATCGCGGCCAACATGCATCTGGCCCCTGGCTATAAAGGTGGCATCACGGGCATTGCCCGTTCCATGCCAACCAGCGGAGCGGCAGACCGTGTGGCCGAAAAGATGGGCCTCAAATGCTATGAGACTCCAACCGGCTGGAAATTTTTCGGCAATCTACTGGATGCCAACTTGGCAACTGTCTGCGGTGAAGAAAGTTTCGGCACCGGCTCAAACCATGTGCGTGAAAAGGATGGTCTGTGGGCGGTTTTGATGTGGCTCAATATATTAGCAGCCCGCAAACAATCGGTCGAAGCCATTGTCACTGAGCATTGGAACACCTATGGCCGCAATTATTATACGCGCCATGACTACGAAGAAGTAGATTTGGATTCAGCAAATGCCCTGATGAACAGTTTGCGCGATAAATTGCCAAGCTTGGTCGGTCAGCACAGCATTAAAATGGCGGATGATTTTTCTTATGACGATCCCGTTGATGGTTCGCGAACCACAGGGCAGGGTATTCGTGTGTTGTTTGAAAATGGCGCGCGCATCATTTATCGTCTGTCGGGAACGGGAACCGCAGGTGCAACGCTTCGCGTTTATTTGGAAAAATATGAAGCCAATCCCAAACGGCACAAGAAGGAAGTGCAGCACGCCCTGTTTGATCTCATTTTAATGTCGCATCAATTTTCTGAAATTGAAAAATACACTGGCCGTAAAGTGCCGACGGTGATCACCTGACACTTGTTCTTGGAATAACCCTCACAAAACAAGGTGCTGATGTTGCCGTGTTTTCGAAGCACGGCACAACAGTCAGCATCTGTATTTTTGATGATCAAGGCGAACACCGCCACGTGCTGAAACACCGTGATGGTGATGTGCACTATGGGTCAATCAAAGGATTGAAAGTCGGAACGCGTTATGGTTTTCGCGTTGATGGCCCTTGGGCACCTGAATTGGGCCTGCGCTTTGATTCGTCAAAACTTCTTGTCGATCCCTTTGCATGGGCGCTCGATGGCGCCTTCATTTACCATCATAATTTAACACTGCGTGGGCTTGACACTGCTGCACTGGTTCCAAAGTGCGTCGTGCAAAACCCGTTGCCGGATGTTGTGCAACTGCCCAAACACAAGCCGGAATTTATTTATGAGCTTCCGGTGAAAGCCTACACACAGCGCCATGAGGGCGTGCCTGAAGCCAAGCGCGGCACGGTTGCGGCATTAGCTGAACCTATCATCATCAGTCACCTTAAAAACATCGGCATTGATACGGTGGAGCTTATGCCGATTACTGCTTGGATTGATGAACGCCACTTGCAGTCCCTGGGTCTTCACAATGCGTGGGGCTATAATCCCGTTCAATTTTTCGCACCCGATCCAAAAATTGCGCCAGGCGGCCTCGAAGAAATCAGGGACACCATTGCCACCCTGCATAAAAACAACATCAGGGTTATCCTCGATGTAGTATTGAATCACACCGGTGAAAGCGATCAGTTCGGCCCCACAATTTGCCTGCGTGGTTTTGATAGCCCACTTTATTATGCCCATGCCCGTGGTGAATTGATTAACGACGCAGGCTGCGGCAACACTGTGGCGCTGAATGACCCGCATGTGGTGGAGATGGTTATCGCCGCTTTGCGCCACTGGGTTTTAAAAGCCGGCGTTGATGGTTTCCGCTTTGATTTAGCAACCGTTATGGGTCGCCTGCCGAATGGCTTCAGTGCCACTGCGCCATTATTTCAAGCCATTGAAAATGATCCCGTGCTCATGAACTGCATTCTCATCGCCGAACCATGGGATATTGGTCCGGGCGGTTACCAGCTCGGACAGTTCCCCAAAAAATGGCAAGAATGGAATGATAAATTTAGAGACGACGTGCGCAAGTTTTGGCGTGGCGATGCTTCTTCAGCAAATCAATTGGCCACCCGCATCACAGGGTCTTCCGATGTATTTTGGCAACATGGCCAACCTGCGTGCAGCATCAATTTTCTCTCGGCCCATGATGGTTTCACCTTGCATGATGTGGTGTGCTACCGCGTTAAAGATAACTTCAACAACGGCGAGGAAAACCGCGATGGAAAATCAGGCGAGGCCACATGGGTGGGCGGCAATGTAAAAGCCCTGCTCGCCACCTTATTTTTGTCGCGGGGCACGGTGATGTTAACGGCGGGTGATGAATTTGGCCGCACCCAACTGGGCAACAACAATGCCTATGCCCAAGATAATGACGTCACTTGGTTGGATTGGAAGAATAGAGATGAAAACTTAATTGCCTATGTCGCCTCATTGATGAAATTGCGGCGTGATCAGCGACTTATCACCGAGGACCAGTTCTTGAACGGCAACATAGATCCAAAAACCGGTTTGGTCGATGCCACGTGGGTGAGCGCCACAGGCGGCGCGGTGGATTGGAATAATGCCAATCTTCGTTTTGTTGGATTACTATTGGCCAACTTAGCCGGCCGCATTGCCATTGCGTTCAATGGTTCAGCAGATCCTGTGGCGTGGACGTTATCAGCGAAACCAAAATTTAAATGGCAGCCTGTCTATTCGCCGACAGCAAGCGCTGTAATTGAACCAAGATCGGTTCAAATCTTTCAGGAAGTTTTAAAGTAAGCGGCACGAGTGAAATCAGTCGTGCCGCAAATTTATTTAATTAACCCAGTGGATCTGGACCAAACCGATTGGCGCCATCAGTGCCGCGTAAGAAGCCGCACTCCACCAACCACCAAATAGCGCCGATAACGGGTACAAAGATAATCAATGTCCACCAGCCGGATTTATCGCGGTCGTGCCAGCGCTTGGTATAAACGGCCAATGCTGGATAAAGAAACAAGAGCGAGACGATGATGATCGGAATCATCCCTTTCGTCATCATGGCCGCTGCTTGATCAGGCGGCATGTTGGGATCAATTCCACCCATCATTGATGTGCCTAAGATCAAGCCCAAAATCAACATGACAACCCATTCAACAACAACAAGCGCTAACAGGCTGAGCCAAAATGGCTGCCTGCTCGTGCGGCCTTCAAAGCTTGTGTAAAGATATTTCCAGTCCATTTAACCCTCCAAGCACCATGTGCTGATTAGGCCCCCAAACACTGTATCGCGCAGAATCAGTCCCGTAGCAATTCATTGATTGAGGTCTTGCTGCGCGTCTTCTCATCCACGCGCTTCACAATCACCGCGCAATAAAGCGATGGCGACGGCGAACCATCGGCAAATGGCTTTTGCGGCAAAGAGCCGGATACGACAACTGAATAAGGCGGCACCCGTCCCATGAACACTTCGCCGGTTGCGCGGTCAATAATCTTGGTCGATTGGCCGATGAACACGCCCATGGAAATGACTGAGCCTTCGCCAACGATCACGCCTTCAACAACTTCAGAACGTGCTCCGATGAAGCAATTATCTTCAATGATGGTGGGGCCAGCCTGCATGGGTTCCAACACTCCACCAATGCCAACCCCGCCAGACAAGTGAACATTTTTGCCAATCTGCGCACAAGAACCAACCGTAACCCAAGTATCAACCATGGTTCCGGTATCGACATAAGCGCCAAGGTTCACGAAGCTCGGCATCAGAATAGCACCCGGCGCAATGTGAGCCGAACGGCGCACAATGCAATTCGGCACGGCGCGAAAACCAGCCTCGCGGAATTTTTTCGCGGTCCAGCCGTCAAACTTCGATGGCACCTTGTCCCACCATTTTGATTTACCCGGCCCCCCCCCAATCACTTCCATGTCATTTAAACGGAAGGAGAGAAGCACGGCTTTCTTCAACCATTGGTGCGTCACCCATGCGCCGGTTTCTTTCGAAGCTACGCGAAGCTTGCCAGCATCCAATTCACCCAAAGCATATTCAACAGCTTTGCGAATATTGCCTTTGGTTTTCAAGTTCACCTTATCACGGGCTTCCCATGCATCATCGATAATGGATTGGGCGTTCTTCATCGGGCAACTCCTTTAAGAAATTCTGCAATATTATTGGTGGTGTGATGCACATAATGGGCATCATGTTTTTTATCTTCAGTAATTAAAACGGTGGTCATGCCCATGTCATGCGGGGCCGCAAGGTTAAGATCAATATCTTCAAACATGGCGGCACACCTTGTGTCAATTCCGTAAAGCGCTGCAAATTTATCGTACGGTTTGCGGTCTGGTTTTGGAATGTAATCAGAATCCACAATATCAAAAACCCCGTCAAAAGAATCTTCAATGCCGAGGCGTTTCATCACACGTTTTGCATGGCCCGTTGTGCCATTGGTAAAAATCAATTTACGCCCCGGCAATTTTGCCAGCGCAGTTTTCAGTTCAACACTGTGAACCACAGCTGAATAATCAATTTCATGCACATAATCTAAAAATGCATCGGGCTTCATATCATGCTCCACCATCAAACCGCGCAAGGTGGTGCCATATTTGGTGTAATATAAATGGCGGCGACGATTGGCTTCTATTTCATCCACGCCAAATTCCTGAATAATAAAATCACTCATGCGCACATGCATCTGATCAAACAACCGACAAGACGCTGGATAAAGCGTGTTGTCTAAATCAAACACCCACGTGGTGATATGATTGAAACCTCTCACACGCCATCCCGTGAAATGCGCGTGCCCACACCATGCGGCGTGAGAAGTTCAAGCAGCACCGAATGCGGCACGCGACCATCCAAAATAATCACACCTTCAACGCCGGAGGTGACAACCGAGACCGCACTTTCAATTTTCGGAATCATACCAGCTGTTATGGTGCCATCTTCAATCAAGCCCTGCACATCACCTGTTTTCAATTCGCTGATCAGTTCCTTATTCTTATTAAGAACGCCCGCCACATCAGTGAGCAACAAAAGCCGCTTGGCATTCAGCGCCACGGCAATGGCTCCCGCCGCTGTATCGGCATTCACATTGTAAGTGTCTCCATCCCAACCCACCCCAATGGGGGCGATTACCGGAATGGCATCGCTCTTCATAATAGTTTGTAAAATTTCAATGTTCACACGAGCGGGTTCGCCAACCTGACCAAAATCAATCGTAGTCACTTCGCCTGTCACCGGATCAGTTTTTTGTTTGGTGTAACGCTCAGCAATCAGCAAACTGCCATCCTTGCCGGAAACCCCCACCGCGCGACCACCCGCTTGTTGAATGGAGGCGACAATCGATTTATTGATTGAGCCGGAGAGAACCATCTCCACCACTTCCATAGTTTCAGGATCAGTCACCCGAAGTCCATCGCGAAACAGGGGCTTAACCGCAAGCTTATCTAGCATCCTATTAATCTGCGGCCCGCCGCCATGAACCACAACCGGATTGAGTCCACACACTTTCAACATCACCATGTCACGTGCGAATTGTTGCGATAATTTCTTGTCCACCATGGCGTGGCCACCAAACTTCACCACGATAATTTGATCATCATAGCGCTGCAAAAACGGCAAAGCTTCCGAGAGAATCCGCGCAGTTTCAGAAATGTCAGTCATGGTGGCAACCCTTGATTTGAAAGGGCCTTATAAAACAATTAGACAGGTTGCCAAGTGTGATTGTTTGATGCCCATCCCCCTCAGGGGGAAGGTGCCCGAGGCGGGGAAGAGGGCCTTCGCTTAAATCTCACTCGGCTGCGGCATTGAGATAATATTATAGCCTGAGTCCACATAGTGGATCTCACCCGTCACACCACCCGAAAGAGGCGACAACAAATAAAGCCCAGCACCGCCCACTTCTTCCAGCGTAATTGTACGGCGCAAAGGAGCGTGGCTGTTTTGATAGTTGAACATCGCTCTGGCATCGCCAATCCCAGCCCCGGCCAAAGTGCGCATGGGGCCAGCGGAGATTGCGTTCACACGAACACCTTGCGGGCCATAGTCGCCAGCCAGATAACGCACCGAAGATTCCAGTGCAGCTTTGGCCACACCCATCACATTATAGTTTGGCATCACACGGGTGGAGCCGCCATAAGTGAGTGTGATGATCGAGCCGCCATCGGGCATCAGCGCTGCAGCGCGTTTGGTGATCTCAGTAAATGAGAAACACGAGATGATCATGGTCTTGGTGAAATTCTCGCGACTGGTTTCGGCGTATTTTCCTTTGAGTTCATTCTTGTCCGAAAACGCGATGGCATGAACCAGAAAATCAATCGTGCCCCATTTTTCTTTCAACACCGCGAACACATTATCAACCGTTGAAACATCTTCCACGTCGCAAGGGATCAATAGGTTGGAGCCCACACTCTGAGCTAAGGGAGTAACACGTTTACCAAAGGCTTCCCCCTGATAAGTGAAGGCGAGTTCAGCGCCGTGCTTGGCGAGTTCAGTGGCAATGCCCCAAGCAATCGAATGATCATTCGCAACACCCATCACCAGGCCGCGTTTGCCGTGCATCAATCCGTTCATGTTCTGATTATCCGTTAAAGCGTTGCATCACGAGGGTGGCGTTTGTGCCGCCAAAGCCGAAGCTGTTGGACATCACAGTATCAATTGTGGCGTTGTCTAAGCGTTTTCTCAAAATTGGGACATCGGCAAAATCAGGATCAAGTTCTTGGATGTTAGCACTCTCAGCCATGAAATTATTTTTCATCATCAATAAGCAATAGATTGCTTCTTGCACACCAGTGGCACCAAGAGAATGGCCAGTCAAAGATTTTGTCGATGAGATATTTGGAATATCGTTCCCAAACACTTCACGGATGGCTTCAATTTCTTTCTTGTCGCCAACCGGAGTCGAAGTGCCATGCGGATTGATATAATCAATCTTGCCACTCACCGTGCTCATTGCATTGCGCATGCAACGGATAGCCCCTTCACCTGAGGGGGCCACCATGTCATAGCCATCGGAAGTCGCACCATAGCCCACGATCTCAGCATAGATTTTTGCACCACGGGCTTTTGCATGTTCCAATTCTTCAAGAACCAACACACCAGCACCGCCGGCAATCACAAAACCATCGCGGTTTTTATCATAGGCTCTGGACGCAACCGATGGTGTGTCGTTATATTTGGAGGACATAGCCCCCATGGCATCGAACAACACGGAAAGCGTCCAATCCAATTCTTCGCCGCCTCCCGCGAACATCACATCTTGCTTGCCCCACTGAATCATTTCAGTGGCATTGCCAATACAATGGGCCGACGTGGCGCAGGCTGATGAGATTGTGTAATTCACCCCGCGAATTCCAAAGGGTGTGGCCAGCACTGCCGAATGCGCCGACGACATTGAAGGCGGCACCGCGAACGGGCCAACCCGCTTTGGGCCTTTTTCACGCGTAGTATCGGCAGCGGCCACAATGGTTTTGGTGGAAGGACCGCCAGAGCCCATGATGATTCCAGTGCGCTCGTTTTTCACGTCTTTTTCTTCGAGGCCAGAATCAGCAATGGCTTGTTGCATAGAAGCATAATTCCAAATGCCTCCATCGCCCATGAAGCGCCGTGCCCGCCTATCAACCAATTCGGAATCAAAATTCGGTTGGCCATGAACTTGGCTGCGAAAACCAAGTTCAGCATATTTTTCAGCGCGGACAATGCCAGACTTGGCTTCGCGCAAACTTACTGTAACTTCTTCAGGGCTATTGCCAATGCACGAGACAATGCCCATTCCGGTGATAACGACACGACGCATATTGAACCTCTTAAGATTGGAACAGACCGACCTTCATATCGGTCACGTTATAAATCACTTCGCCATCGGCTTTCATCACGCCATTGGCAACGGCCAGTTTGAGCTTGCGCAAGATAAGGCGTGTGACTTCAACTTCATATGTCACCTTTTTTATAGCAGGTGTGACCATGCCAGAAAATTTTACTTCGCCCACACCTAAAGCGCGGCCCCGGCCAGGTTCGCCCAACCAACCGAGAAAAAATCCAGTAAGCTGCCACAAAGCATCAAGCCCCAAGCACCCTGGCATCACCGGGTCCCCTTGAAAATGGCATGGGAAAAACCAGAGATCGGGTTTGATATCAAATTCAGCAACAATCTTGCCAAGCCCCGCAGCGCCACCTTTTTCGTGCACCTCGGTAATGCGATCAAACATCAGCATCGGCGGCAGCGGCAATTGCGCATTGCCGGGGCCAAACAATTCGCCATGCCCGCAGGCAATCAGATCATCATAAAGAAAGCTGGATTTCCGTTCGCTCATTCGCCTGCAACGCCTTTAGTGATTGTGTTGGGCCACCATTAACACGGGTGCGGCCTTGCATGAAAGCCTAGAAACAGACTGTGGATTGCGCAAACAGTTCGAAATTTGTATAGGAGGCTATGCAAACCTTGGTTTCAATAGCGGAAAAGCTTCGCGGTGCTGGCCTGCGCCCCACGCGGCAGCGGGTGGCGTTGGCTAAGTTACTGTTCAGCGAGGGCGATCGTCACATCTGTGCTGAGAGTTTGCACGCTGATGCTCTGGCTAAAAAAGTTCCGGTCTCTTTGGCGACGGTTTATAATACGCTCAATCAATTCAAATCTGCCGGACTTTTGCGCGAAGTGGCGATTGAAGGTGACCGCAGCTATTACGACACCAACACTTCAAACCATTTTCATTTTTTCAACGAAGAAGAAGGCCGTCTGACAGACATTCCGCCGGGCAGTTTAGCGTTTTCCGGCCTGCCACAAGTGCCAGAAGGCAAAATGATTGATCGGATTGATGTAATCGTTCGTTTGAAGAAAATTCCCTAAATATGAAAATAGTCCTTGACAGCGTACGGTGGACTCGCTAAGAGTTGTTACATTCTATAGTTGAAATTGAGCTTGTGAGCGTAAAGGGCCGTAGAAACATGGCCCTCGCAAAAATCCAATGGGCGTAACGCCTTGGTGAAACGCAAGCAGATGCAAAAATTCAATCTTCCGCGCGGGTAAAAAACGGAACCAGGAAACAAGCAACTCCTATAAAACTGATCAAACCAATCCCTAAATGAAGCCGATCGATTTGCTGCCAACTGTAGGTTGGGAGGTCCAAAACTGAACTGTGTAAAAAAGAAAATTTCTGGAAATTTAGATCTCTAAAAATATAGATTAGTGTCAAAATAAAAGCAAAAACCAACCAAATTACGCGACGAAAATGAAAGACTATTCCCCGCTTAATGTCGAAATTTTGAAAAAAATCTGGCGGCGTTCCTCTTGATTTCCAATTGA
>JANMWK010000145.1:0-2143 GCA_031393975.1 Hyphomicrobiales bacterium | reverse complement strand
GCTTTTGAAGAGATTGCAGAATATCCAAAGCGCGGGCTGTGAGCGGAACGCGGTGTTCTTGCCCCGCTTTCATGCGAATGGCCGGAATAGTCCAAACACCTTTTGTCAGATCAAATTCAGGCCAAGTGGCATTCAGGATTTCGCCGGAACGTGTGGCTGTGAGAATGCAAAGCTCTAAGGCCAGCGCAGCGGTGGCTTGTTTAGCCCGCAAGGCGGTTAGAAGCGCTGGAAGGTCGTCATAGGTCAGGGCGGCATGATGGCCCCGTGTGAGCCTTTGGCGGGCTGGCAATATAGATTTGAGGTGGCCTTTCCAGCGGGCAGGGTTTTCCAAGCCATCACGGAAGCCTTGCGCTCTTGCCGAATCCAACACGTTTTCAATCCGGCCTCTGAGACGCGATGCGGTTTCAGGGATTTTTGCCCAAATGGGTTGCAGCACCTTCAAAACGTCCGTTGTGTCAATTTCATTTACGGGCTTTGAACGGATAGGGGCGCAATAAGTTGTGAGCGTCATGGTCCATTGCGCTTTGTGCTTTTCATTGCGGAATTTGGGGCCCTGGGCTGCCAAGTAATCATCGGCAAAGCTGCCAAAACTAGGAATGCCACGTTCGGCATTGGCGCGGGCTGATTTGCCCATGACCTTCACGGGGTCATCGCCTGAAATTATCAGCTTGCGGGCTTCGATGGCCTTCTCACGGGCCTGTGCAAGGCTCACATGACCATTTGCAGCGCTGCCAAGGCCCAATTCGCGGCGCTGGCCACCAAAGGCATAGAGAAATACCCAGCGCTTGCTTCCGGCCTTTGTAATCGAAAGGTAAAGGTTATCGCCTGCATTATGCCGCCCCGCTTTAGTAAGTGTTTCCACCGTTCGTGCGCTTGAAACTGCCAACTTCTTTGCCATCGCGTCCAATCCTGCCCCACAGCCTGCCCCACACAATAACGCGGTTCGGGGCGAACGTCAACAAACGTTCTGAAACATGAAAGGAAAGAAAAGCCCTAATAATAAGGCTTAAATGAAACGTCGGCGAACAAGCTTAAATGATAGAAAACACATGTTAGGGGGACTCTTCTTCCGCCATCAGTCTTTTCTCACTTTTTCACCACGGCTGCGATTACTGCATCGGTATCGTCAATCAATTTCAGCATGGCGTGTCGTGCTCCCACCCCATCTTGGGCTACCACGGCACGGACAATGTTTTCGTGCAGCCGAACAGCGAGATTGAAATGCGGATTCCGTTGCGAAGTGTAATCAAAAAGATTAGCCAAAGCCTGTTCGATAATAATTCCAAACGGCACAATCAAAGCGTTGTTTGCAGCTTGCAATAAGGCGCTGTGAAATTCCAAATCGGCCCCTACAGTCTGTGGCACTGATTTAGACTTCCGCATATTTTCCAGTGCTGTGACCAAGCGGTCCAGCTGTTCAGCACTGCGTTTCTTGGCCGCTAGCTCCGCTATGCCCGGTTCAATAATGCGTCGGGCTTCTTGGGTGGAAGCGGCAAAACTGCGGCGGTCAATGGCCGAGCGATGCCACGAGAGAACATCACGGTCGAGCAAGTTCCACCGTTCTCGCGGTTGCACCCGACTTCCAATCTTGGGGCGCGACAAAAGCAAACCCTTACCGGTCAGGGTTTTAATTGCCTCGCGCACCGCAGTGCGGCTTCCATCATAGATTTTGCCCCATTCCGCTTCATTGGGCAGCAAAGTTCCGGGAGCAAACTCACCCGCTAAAATCCGCTCGCCAATGCTGCGAGCTAGGCGATCATGTACTGTTGCGCTGCTTTTTTTGATCGTTTTTGGCACATTGCACCCCACACCATATATTTTTCAATTGTCATACAAAACACTTGCCCGCCAAGCTAAGGCAATTTATGGTTCCAGCCAATACAGCACAAGACTGAGAATAAGTCTCAAGAATTGGTTGTTATTAAAGGGAGGATTACATGTTAAATCGTAGACATTTCATCGCTTCGGTTGCTGGCGTTGCGGCTGCACTTGCAGCCGGCAGGAGCTTTGCTGCTGATAAAGGCTTGATCGGCATTTCTATGCCAACCAAGTCTTCAACACGTTGGATTTCAGACGGAGAATCCATGGTGAAGGAATTCACCGCAATGGGTTACACTACTGATCTTCAATATGCTGAAGATGA
>JANMWK010000022.1:0-1874 GCA_031393975.1 Hyphomicrobiales bacterium | reverse complement strand
CGCCACAACTTTCTTGGCCCACTGTGCGGGCCGTAAGCCTTGCACTGAACGATCAGCCAAAACATAAAACCGATCATCACGCCCCAGCCCCACGCACACAATTCCGCAGGCATTGCTTTTCTTACCCGCACTGGCAGGCGGATCAACCGCCACCACAATGCGTTTCATTACTGGCGCTTCCAACACGCGGTGGCGCTCAAACATATCGCGGTTGAACAATGCATCGGGATCATCCTCAATCAGCTCGCCATCCAGTTCCTGCTTGCCCAGTCTGGTTCCGGCATAACGCGCGGTCACATCCTTTATAAAACCACCTGCCAGGTTCTTGGCGTTGTCGAATGTCGTCGAATGGCTAGTGACGGTGCCCGCCGCATTCATCAACTTTTTCAAAATAGGAACAGGCCTTGGGGTCGTTGTAATCACCGCCACAGGGTTGTCGCCCAGCCGCAATCCAAACTGCAACATATCCCATACACTTTCTGCCTGCTTCCATTTTGCCAATTCATCACACCAGGCCGCATCAAATTGCGGCCCGCGCAACCCATCTGGTTCTTCCGCACTAAACACATGCGCCACCGCACCATTCGGCCAGCTCAACATGCGTTTGGACGGCTCAAACAAAGGTTGCTCTTTTGCTCCGTGTACTGATAATAATCCCGATTGTCCTTCAATCATCACCAAGCGTGCTTCATCAAAAGTTGGCGCCAGCAAAGCAATGCGTTTTGCTGAAGTGCCCCATTCGCCCAAGGCAATAGCCTTCACCCACTCGGCACCAGCTCTGGTTTTGCCGGAACCGCGACCACCTAAAAGCAGCCAGCGCCGCCAATTTACACCGTCAGGTGGAAGTTGATCCCGCCTCGCCCAATAACGCCATTCCCTTAGTAGACTCCGAACCTGGTAAGGCTTGAGTGTTGCCGAGAACGACTTCGCTTTCTTCCGGTAAATTCGCAATGCGGCGCGCAAGTTCATCACGCTCTGCGTCGTTGAGCTTTCGGGTGTCGTGACCTCCGCGTTGTCTGCGATCTTTTTGCTCAAGTTGTAAAACCTTTTCCAATGTGCGCACCAAAGTGTTGGTGGCCCGAATATCGCGCTCATTTGCCAATGCTGAAATGTCTTCGCCGATCTCATTCATTTCGCGTTCCAGATTTGCGAGGCGCTTTTGCAGAATTTCCTTTAGGCGTTTGATGGTGTCGCGCGTGCTTTCAATCTTCTGCTTCTTGTTTGCAGCGCCGCGCATCAACCAGCCTTCAAGTTTGGCTTTTTTGCTAAGCGTAATTCCAGAAATACCAATGCTCTCAGCAATCTGGGCCACGGATTCAACCGTCTGTTCATAGCGCATACGAATATGCGCCCAAGCGTCCGCATCCGGCGCAAGTTTGGCGTCTTCACTCATTTCAAATCTCAATTTTAGGGGTTGACAGGAGGAGCCGCTTTTCTGGGCCCATTTGTGGAGTATGACGAGAACTAGCAGGTTCACCGTACGGTGTCAATAGTTATTTTCATTTTATAGGATTTATTTTTTAAACTAGACACCGCTGCATTTTAATACTCTTGACCGTCACCCCTGCGACGGCAGGGGTCCAGCTTTCTACGTCCGCAGCTGTGAGTGAGCTGGATCCCTGCCTTCGCAGGGATGACGATTTGTAGGTGGTTTATTCAGCTTAATCATGCACTTGCTTGACAAGCCGCCTCTAAGCCTATTTATGGAACATATCAAGAACATGCACTCTCACCGTACGCACGTCAAGAACTATTTCCTGTTTTAGTCATTATTTTTTTTAACGAGCTTCCAAATCCCACTTAAGTTATTGTAACGCAATGGACATTCGGCAGTTACAATATTTGGCAGCTTTGGCCCGCGAAAAGCATTTCAC
>JANMWK010000210.1:0-3057 GCA_031393975.1 Hyphomicrobiales bacterium | reverse complement strand
TTATGGCATGGCTATCAATGAGGAAAATGCGGCAGGCGGAAAAGTGGTTACTGCCCCCACCAATGGTGCCGCCGGTGTGGTGCCTGCCGTTATTCGTTATTATCTGGATCATTGCATTGGTGCCGATCAAA
This sequence comes from Hyphomicrobiales bacterium, assembly GCA_031393975.1. Classification (GTDB taxonomy): domain Bacteria; phylum Pseudomonadota; class Alphaproteobacteria; order Rhizobiales; family Aestuariivirgaceae; genus Aestuariivirga. The sequence goes on along the minus strand of JANMWK010000210.1, from coordinate 2,926 downwards.
ACGGCATTCGCATATTCTTGCTCGTCGCCGCTGCCATTGGTGGCATCATCAAACACAATGCGTCAATTTCAGGCGCTGAGGTCGGTTGCCAAGGGGAAGTGGGATCAGCTTCTTCCATGGCCGCAGCGGGGCTCTGTGCCGCTTTGGGCGGCACTAACCAGCAGGTGGAAAACGCTGCCGAAATAGCCCTCGAACATCATTTAGGAATGACCTGCGATCCCGTAGGCGGTCTTGTGCAAGTGCCGTGCATCGAGCGCAATGCTTTTGGTGCGGTGAAGGCAGTTACCGCTGCATCGCTGGCATTGCGCGGCGATGGCACACATTTGGTGCCGCTTGACAGTTGTGTGGAAACCATGCGCCAGACCGGACAGGACATGAGTGAGCGCTATAAAGAAACTTCAACGGGTGGTCTCGCTGTTAACGTGGTGGCGTGCTGAAACTTGTTCCGGCCGTTAATGCGGGAATACCCAACCACGATGCAATGCTCTGCCCTATGTCAGAAAATGTTTTACGGTGGCCGATCTCAAATTTCCGATTGCATAAAATTGGAATAGCCTCGCGCGTATGGTCTGTGCCATGCCACGTGGGGTCGTTGCCATGATCAGCCGTGATGATCAGAAGATCATCCGGTTTCAATTTGGCAAAAACATCAGGCAGCATTGCATCGAATTTTTCCAGCTCACGACCATAACCTGTAACATCGCGGCGATGACCATATTCGGAATCAAAATCCACAAAATTGGTCATCAGGAATCCACCGTTAGCAAGCTCGTCCGTCTGCTCCAACGTGGTTTTCATCAGCAAGTCATTGCCTGAAACTTTATATTCTTTTCCCGTTCCTGAGTGTGCGTAGATATCACCAATCTTGCCAACTGAAATAACCGCGCGGCCTGCCTTGCTCGCCACATCCAGCAATGTGGGCGAAGGCGGAAGCACAGCAAAATCTTTACGATTTCCTGTGCGGGAAAAATTCTTGGCGCTGGTGCCAACGAAGGGTCGTGCAATCACTCGGCCTATATTCAACTCATGAGTAAGCTCGCGCGCCACCTGGCACACATCATAAAGCCGTTGCAGCCCAAAGCTCTCCTCATGGGCGGCAATCTGCAAGACGGAATCAGCGGACGTATAGAATATAGGTTTGCCAGTGCGCACATGTTCTTCGCCAAAATCCTCAATCACCTGCGTGCCCGAAGCATGGCACATCGCAAGGAAACCTGGCAATTTGCAGCGCGAGATAATTTCATTCATCAGGCTTGCAGGAAATGCCGGAACAGTTTCAGGAAAATACCCCCATGCAAATTGCAACGGCACACCCGCCATTTCCCAATGACCAGTGATCGTGTCTTTGCCTTGCGAAATCTCCACGGCAAACCCCCATGAACCACTAACGGGCGCAGTAAGATCAAGCCCATGTGGCGAACCACTGGCGGCTTTGAGAGCATGGGCGGCACCAAGCCGTGTGAGATTGGGAATATTCAAATTCATGCGATCGGAAATATGGCCCAGCGTATTGGCACCCTCGTCGCCAAAGGCCGCCGCATCTGGCGCACCGCCAATGCCTACTGAGTCCATGACAAACAGAAACGCCCGGCTCATGCTGTGATGCGCTCGACGATCGGCGATGCTGATTGAGCACCCTCACCAATATGGTAAGCGTTGCGAATGAGAACAGCCGCACGCTTGAAGCTTTGCTCATCATGGGCATGAACCATGCACAGAGGTGATTCGAAATCACTTTTAAAATTCTTGCCCGCGATATGCGAAAGCCCAACGGTGTGATCGATCTTGTCAGTGGCAACGCGTCGCCCGCCGCCAAGCTCTATCACAGCCAAGCCCAATTGCCGCGTTGCAATGGAGCTGACCAGGCCCTCGTCATTAGAAAAAACTGGCCGAATAATTGACGCGGAACCCAAATAGGATTCTGGACGCTCCATGAAATCAAGTGGCCCCCCCAGTGCCGCAACCATGCGGGCAAAGATTTCAGCGGCTTTACCGGATGTCAGAGCCTCAGCAATCTTTGCTTCACCTTCAGCTAAATTTGAAACCATACCTGTCGAAAGCAAAAGTTCAGCACCAAGGGCACCCAGAATTTTTTCGATGCGGCTGTTGGTCAAAGTTCCATTCAGATAATGCGCGGCATGAAGCACCTCTAACGCATTGCCCGCACTGTGCGCCAAAGGCTCATCCATATCGGTAATCAGCGCCGTGGTTTTTAGGCCAGCACCATTGGCCACACTTACCAGACTCTTGGCCAACGCCACAGCATCTTCGCGCCGTCCCATGAAGGCTCCAGAGCCCACTTTCACATCCATCACCAAATGCTGCAAACCAGCGGCCAGCTTTTTGGAAAGAATGGAGGCCGTGATCAGTGGCACGGATTCAACCGTGGCTGTCACATCGCGAATGCCATAAAGCCGCTTGTCAGCAGGAGCAAGATCAGCCGTCTGCCCGATAATGGCACAGCCGACTTCACGCACAACTTTGCGAAAGAGCGTAAGGTCTGGTTGCGTCGTGTAACCCGGAATGGAATCCAGTTTGTCCAACGTGCCACCCGTGTGTCCGAGGCCCCGCCCAGAAATCATCGGCACGTAGCAGCCACAGGCCGCCAGCATGGGCGCCAGCATCAGCGAAATATTATCACCAATGCCGCCAGTTGAATGCTTGTCAACCACCGGCCCCGGCACATCCCAGGTAAGCACAGTCCCTGAATCACGCATGGCCAGTGTCAATCCCACGGCTTCCTCCGCACTCATGCCCTTGAAAAACACAGCCATGGCAAAGGCTGCTACTTGACCTTCAGAGATAGAGCCATTGGTCAGTCCGCTGATGAAATCTTTCACATCATCGCGTGTGAGAGGGGCACCATCACGTTTTTTGCGGATGATTTCCTGCGGCAACACTATTTCATATCCTTAAAAAAGCGCGT
>JANMWK010000209.1:0-12856 GCA_031393975.1 Hyphomicrobiales bacterium | reverse complement strand
GATCGGTCATTGCTCTCAAGGCAAAGCTGTCACCAGTTTCCAATTGCCAGCGTCCATAAAACTTCAAAAAAGCGGCTTCGGCATTACTGGCAAGTTGCCTTTCGATGCCCAGTCCCCTCAGCATTTCTGCGACACTTGTTTTGGCTTTGACACTCTGGGCAAATTCATTGAACTTTTGGTCAATGATATCCGGTTCAGCCTCAACGGCGGAAAAGCCGACGTTTTTGTCATGAGATGGCGGCGGTTCAAACGAATTCAGTGCTGCAATATCATCCTGTGATCCTGCCAAGCCTGCTTGCAATGCCGGATCGGGCGTGTCCAAAACATCCCTGATGCGATAGACGCTGCTGGCGATGCCCAAGTCACTTGCAGCCGTTTTTTGAACGACGTTGTCGAGTTTCGTGCTTTGCCGCGGCGCATTCGACAATTGTCTTATGATGATGGGATCACCACTGAGGTTGATAATGCGTGGTTCAATCGCCGCCCGCACAAGTGCCTCATCTTCAGCTTCGTTGCTGACGCCTTCAGCCGGGACCAACTCGCTGCTTAGCTCCTGATCAGTAAATTCCGGCGCCCTTTGCAAGTTCCCTGAAAAATAATAAACACTCATGAAGGCAGAGCCTAGGCCAACCAACATCGCGGCGAACAAGCCGAGTGTTACAATTGGAAAACTGGAATGGCTCTTGAAAGGCGCAGGAGCAGAATTTTTCTTATTCGTGGGCTCTGCGATCTTATTTGCATCAACTGCGGCCTTCTTGGCTCGTCTGCCGCTTTTTTGCGAGCTTGCCTTCGGCCGAACTATGACTGTTCTATCGTGCATGTCGTTTTAATACCGTTGACATCGTCCGCTAGTTTTTCCCTGGACGGACAAACAGTGTCCAGGATTTGGCTTGACTGGTGTCCACCTCCAAAAACTTTACCGCTTTGAAACCACGCACCCAGCAATTCCAAGGTTCAGCCTCAGTCTTTTCAATCCTGAACCGTTTCGTATCAACGCACATTTCCCAGTTTCCTTGAAAGACGCTATCACCAGTCACCGTTTCCGCATATACGTAGATATAGCGCAACTTGAGTTGGTCAAGCTCCTCTTTAATGGGGATGATACAGCTGTTGGCGGGCATGACCCACCAGCCTTCTGTGCTAAATCGCTGATCTCTCTCTGCACCAACGGCGACATTATAAACGCCGACAGACTGATTGCAGACCTTGAACTCGGCAAAGGCAGGATCAGCTGCGGCAAACAAACCGACCCAGGCGGTAGTCGCCGCCAGTTTCCAGACCCAAGAACCCATTTCGCAATTACCTATTTGTATGATCATACTGCCGTCCCAATCAACAATTGGTCTACCCCCATTTGAATGATGTTTGAATACCGTACTTATATTAGAACCAACCGTCGGATTTTGGACGCTCCTAACATATAGAATTATCTTGATTTCCAAATGTCTTGTGACAATAATACCTAAGGAGGACTTGTCGTCATGATCCTTTACCGCCACCGCTTCAAACGTTGTTTGTTGCGCCTTGTGTGGAAACCCTCCAGTAAGAGAGGCTGTTGCTGACATGTCTTGGTATAGTAAAGTTGCATGGTCTGAAGGACTGTTTTTGAGGCCGCAACATCTGCAACAGGCCGATCGTTACTCTGAGCATTTACTGGAAAGTCGAACTTCTCACATTACACCTTATCCTTGGGGTTTCAGCGAGATTGAAATTGACCGGGACTTAGCCCAGCAGGGAAAATTCGGTTTGCGCCGCGCCGCAGGTATCATGGCTGACGGATTGCCATTCAGCTTTCCAGGAGACGACCCGCTACCCGCGCCCATTGCGCTGGACGAGAAATCGGCAGGCATGATCGTCTGGCTGCTCGTTCCGATGGGGCAACCCAACACCAAGGAAATTGATGATGAACTCACTGAGCGTGCCACTCGCTATGTCATCAAATCAGAAGTTCTGATCGACTCTTCGTCAAAAATGCAGGTTGAAGAGGAAATCGACGTCGCTACTCCCCGATTCAGTTTTGAACTGCGAAAATCAATTAAACCCGGCTTTGCAAGCCTTCCTTGTGCCCGCATCGTAGAAGTCTCCGATAAGGCCATCATATTTGACGAGAAGGTGGCGCCGCCGGTACTCGTTGTTTCAGCCCACGCGACAGTGACCGGGTGGCTCGACCGCGTCATTGGCTGGATTGAGACAAAGCTTGAAGAATTGGCACGCTTTGCTTCCGATCCTCGCGGGAGCGGTAGCATGCAGAGTGTGGATTATTTTATTTTGCAAATGTTGAACCGGCAAATCCCCGTAATGCGGCATATGCGGCATTCACGCTATGTGCATCCCGAACGATTGTATGTCGAGTTGTTGCGTTTAGCTGGCGAACTCTCCACTTACGCAACGAAAGAGCGTCGCTTGAAGCCTTATCAAGCATATGACCACGACAATCTGGATGCGACGTTTGCACCAGTGCTGGCCGATATCCAGCGGTTCCTTAACGTTGACACTAGGCGCGCAATCCGCCTAGACATATCTGAGCGCGCGGCAAATGCTTTCTTGGCCGCAGTGACCGACAGAAACCTTTTCCGAGCATCTACATTTGTGCTTGAGGTTGCAGCTCAGCGACCTTTGACTGACATTCAAAATCAGTTTCCAGCGCTGTTCAAGGTTGGGCCAAATACGCGGATGGATGAAATTGTCCATGCCCATTTGCCCGGCATTACCCTAATCCATGTGCCAACGCCGCCGGCACAGATCCGTGCAATTTCTAGTCATGTCTATTTCATCTTTGACCGCATGTCGCCGCTATGGCCGGAATTCAGTACGGCGAGTGGAATTGGAATGCATTTTTCAGGCGATTGGCCAGGGCTTGAGCTGACACTTTGGGTCATCAAGGAAGATGGCAAATAGAGTGCATGGTCATGAGCAACAACAAGCCACCATTTGTACCTGACGAGGATTCTGAAAGGACTGTCATAAGACCCAATCCAGGCGGAAGACGGGACACCCCAACGCCTGTTGCCCTAAAACCTCAAACATCAGCATCACAAGATCTTTGGGGAGGGCAACCGTACAGCCCCGGTGGTTCAATGCAGCCGTCTTTGCATCGTTATGAAAATCCGCCAACCCACCCGGTTCAGCAAGATGTGACTGGTGCTCAAATTGCCTTGAACACAAGTGCGGAAACCGGTGGGCCAAACCCTGTTCTCGAAGCAGCTCTGCCGCTCTTGATCCTGTTGTCAAATGTCAGAATTGCGAGAGCACTACCACAAGTCGCCCCGCTGATGGGTACGGTAGCGCGGGCAATTGAACATTTTGAAACTGCGTTACGTGGCCGCAACATACCTGAAGCACAGGTGCGCAGTGCGAAGTATGCGTTGTGTGCAACTGCAGACGATATTGTGCAAAACCTGCCCAGCTCTGACCGTATCGTCTGGACCCAGCACAGTATGTTAAGTCGGTTCTTTCAGACCCGTGACAGCGGGATCGGCTTCTTTGATGAATTGACTAAGCTCCAGCAAAACCCACAAATCAATCTGCATCTTCTTGGCTTGATGCACGCATGTATGTCATTGGGTTTTGAGGGAAAATACAGGATCGCTGGCGGTGATATGGCCCATCAACAAATCCGCCGCGATGTTTTTCAAACCATGCGGTCCAGGGAAGCGCGTGCGCCGGAAGAGATATCGCCGCACTGGCGTGGTCAAAACATTGCGGCGTCCTATGTACGCCGCGCAATTCCGCTTTGGGTTATCGCATCCTGTGCTGCAGGATTGCTGTTTTTAAGCTTTGTAGGGTTGCGCTGGCTTCTGGCGAATTCCTCAGACATTACAGAAGCAAAACTTGCAAGTCTGCACCCTTTGACCGATGTCAATCTGCAAAGGGTCTCATTCAAACCTTTAGAACCTCCTGTTATCCCCCAGAGCACCCAACTGCAGCGTATCCGTGAACGCTTGGCTGAAGATATTGCAAGCAACAAACTTTCGGCAGACTATGCCGGAAAAGATATCGTAGTCCGTCTCTTAAACGACGCGGTGTTCGACAAGGCCAGTGCTAGCGTTCGACAAGGCTTCTTGCCGTCAATCACCCATATTGCTGCGGCGCTTGACAAGGAGAAAGGGCAAATCCGCATCGTTGGCCACACTGATAATTCGCCGATGCTGTCCAAGGTCAAATTCAAGGATAACCAAGACCTTTCAGAGCAAAGAGCCAAGGCTGTGGCTGAAATCCTTGCCACAAAGGTGTCTGATCCCACGCGGCTTGCAACAACGGGTATGGCAGACAAGGCTCCAATTGATCCTGCCGACACGCCGGAAGCACATGCTAGAAACAGACGGGTTGAAGTATTCATCCCACGCGAGGCGTTGTGATGAAACGCTGGCTTATATTCATCGTAAGTTTGATTGCAGTTCTTTTGCTTTGCACATTGATTTGGTTTGTCTTTCCTCTGATCGCAATTGCTGGAATCGAGCCGTTCGATAACGCGTGGCTTCGCCTTGCGATGATCGTCTTGTTGCTTGCAATTTTCTTTGGCTTCCTCGCCTATCGCATCCACAAACAGCGCAAATCCGCAGAGGCGCTTGCAGCAAACATGGTTGTGCAAGAGCCTGAAGATGACAATTCAGATGCATCGGTTCTTGCTGAAAAAATGCAGGACGCACTCATCACTCTGAAGGGATCCCAGAGATCGAATGGCGATTTTCTGTATGAACTCCCTTGGTACTTGATTGTTGGGCCGCCTGGGGCCGGCAAAACCACAGCCCTGATGAACTGTGGCCTGAAATTTCCAATTGCCGCCCATGCAAACGGGCCAGTGGCTGGCAGCGGCGGCACACGATATTGCGACTGGTGGTTTACAGAGGAAGCAGTGTTTATCGACACTGCCGGTCGCTATACAACGCAAGATTCGGATACGGATGTCGATCGCAAAAGTTGGCTTACCTTTCTTGACATGCTGAAAAAACACCGCACTCGACAACCGATCAATGGAGTTTTGGTTGCCATCAGCATTGGAGACATTCTTTCCGAAAACCAAGCTGATCTCGCTGCCCATGCAGTCGCCATCCGCAAGCGCCTGACAGAACTTAACAACCGGTTACAGGTTGATTTCCCGGTCTATGTGCTTTTTACAAAATCCGATCTGATTGCGGGTTTCAATGAGTTCTTTGGCAATCTGGATGAACAAAGGCGAAAGGCCGTGTGGGGCGCCACGTTCCAGACAAGTAATAAGAAGGAGAACCACGTCGCGAAAGTTGGAAGTGAAATTGAACTTCTGATTTCAAGGCTTACAGCTGAACTACCCGATCGATTGCAAGAGGAACCGGATCCAGTTTCCCGTGTTCGTCTCGTGGGGTTTCCAACCCAGCTAGTGGCATTAAAGCCCCTAGTCACAGCATTTTTGAACCAGATTTTTGAACCGACGCGCTATCAGACAAGTGCCACGCTCCGCGGCTTCTATTTTACCTCAGGTACGCAAGAAGGAACACCGATCGACAGGGTTTTGGGATCTCTTGCCAGAAGCATCGGCTTGGGAAACTCCATGAGCGCCGTATATTCAGGTCGCGGGAAAAGTTATTTCCTGGAGAACCTGCTCACCAAAGTGGTTTTTGGCGAAGCTGGCTGGGTTTCCACGAATGCATCAGCGGTGCGCCGCAAGTTGTTACTAAGAACGACGGCTTATGGACTCATCGGCTTGGTTACGTTCGCGACACTTGGTGGATGGGCAAACAGCTACTTCGCAAACACGCGCTTGATCACAGCGACCAATGAGGCCTCGAAATCCTATGCAAACGGCAACACCGCGCTGATCACGCAAGATCCAATAGACGATACCGATTTTCAGAAAATTGCAGGACCACTTGATGCGCTGCGAAATTTTCCGCGCGGCTACGCCAACGCAAATGACAATGTGCCAGCTCCAGAGACGTTGGGGCTTGGTCAACATAGCCGTATTGCGGTTGCTGCAAGCTCGGCCTATGAAACGGCTTTGAACCGCGTGCTCCGGCCGCGACTTGTTCTGCATCTTGAAAAGCGTTTGGCCAATTTGCAAGACAAACCCGAACAGCTTTACGAACCGTTGAAGGTCTATATGATGCTGAGCGGCGATCCGCTGGTGCCAGTCGACACCGCATTGATGTCCGGATGGATGCAGGGAGATTGGGAAGCGCTGTATCCGGGCGAGCCGAACAGGCCGTTGCGTGAAAGCCTGAAACAGCACTTCGAAGCCATGTTGAATGTGTCTACTGGAACGTTTCGGGCCATACCATTGAACGGGGACTTGGTCAAAGCAACGCAGGCTTCCCTTGCTAGACTGACCTTGGCAGAGCGCGCATTTGCCTTGATCAAATCAACTGCCCACGACCCAGACGTTTCAGATTGGACCGTTGTGCAACATGCCGGTGCCGATGCAGCATCGGTTTTTGCAACACGCGATGGTTCACCTTTAGAAAGTGTGGGTGTTTCTGCAATTTTTACCTATGACGGTTTCTACAAATTATTTTTATCTAGAATGAATGCCGTCATGTCGTTGCTTCAATCGGAAAGATGGGTTTTGGGCGACACAGACGGCAAGGACAATCTTGATAAGCAATTTTCCGGATTGGGGCCCGACCTGTTCAAACTTTACAATGAAGAATTCATCAAAACTTGGACAAATGAACTGAGCAGGCTAAAATTGCGCAGTTTTGTAGGTGATGCACCAGACTATATAGTGTTGCGCGCGGCGACAGGTGCATCTTCACCTCTCAAATTGCTGCTTGAATCCGTGTCGGACGAGACCCGTCTTACAGTTGCCAAAGCAGCCCCCAAGAATGCTGTTGCAGATAAATTAACAAAAGCTGCAGCGGATCTGGTGACAAGCAAGTCGGGCAAAATTGGTAATATGGTCGACATCGGACTCGACGCGGCAAAAAAATCAGACGCGCGCGGCGGTGAAATTGGCAAGCCTTTTGTCCCTGGGGCTTTCATTCAAGACCATTTCCGGCGTTTTCATGAATTGGCTGAGTCAGTCGGCGGCAAAAGCCAGATTGATGGGTTGGTGGAGCAATTGAAGGGTCTCTATCAAAGCCTTCTCGATGAGCAGAAGTTTGAGCAAGCCGCTCAGGCCCACCAAAACTTATTGCAATTTCTGGCGGCACTTTCGACCAGCACGTCGCGACTTGAAGAACCCTTTTCAGCCATGTTGAAAGCTAACATGCAGGAGTTCGAGAAAAAAATCGTGGTCGAGCGAACAACAGATCTGAGTGGGCAGATGAGTGGCACTGTTTTCCAGAAATGCAAAGATGCCACAAACAGGTTCCCCTTTGTGGAAAAAAGTAAATCTGAATTGCCGATGACTGATTTTGCCCGTGTCTTTGGACCAAACGGTTTATTCGATGCTTTTTTCCGAGAGAAATTGGCTGATCTCGTAGATACGTCGGGCAAAGTTTGGGCTTGGAAACAGACATCTAAATTAAGTCAGGGACTGTCCGCTGCGACTCTGGGACAATTTCAAAACGCTGCCCGAATTAAGGATGCGTTTTTCACGGGACAAGGGACATCACCAAACGTCAAGTTTGCGATTGTGATGAAGACCCTCAGCCAAAATGTCCCTTCGGCAACATTTGAGGTCAATGGCGTTAAACTTGAGAGCCCGTTTGGGCTGGAAACACGGGGGGATTTTGAGTGGCCAGGTCGGTCACCTGATGGCACAGCCTCTGTTTCACTGCCTGTTGGAACCGCTGGCGCACCTGTCACTCTCCAATTCTCGGGGCCTTGGGCGCTGCAACGGCTGCTCACAGCAGGCGCACTGCGGCAATCGGGAAACAAGGCAACAGTGCAATTTATTATCGGAGGAAGGGAAGTCACATATCAAATGACCTTTGACACTCTTGAAAACCCATTCACAGTCATTTCGCGAGTGAAATTCACTTGCCCGAATGGTTTGTAGGTGCACCATGCAATGCGGGATTTTTGGTAAGCTCCCTGCGAAGCGTGATTTTGTTTCGTACAATGTTCCTAGGCCGTTTCTCAATGGCTGGGAGAATTGGTTGCAAGCAGCCATGGCTGAAAGTCGTCACGCAATGGGCGATAACTGGGTAAATGTTTTTCTGACGCAGCCAATTTGGCATTTCTGGTGTGGGCCTGGTGTTTTTGGTCAGGCAGCAGCAGGTGCCATCATGCCATCAGTCGATGGCGTCGGTCGCTATTTCCCGCTCAGCATTTGTGCCGTGGAAACTGACAACGAATGGCCAGCCCCACCGGATACGGGTGAACTGGACGTGTGGTATGCAGCTTGTGAAAATGCACTGCTGGAACAATTGCAAGATGGAGCCGAATTTGAGGCCAGTCGGGTTCTGCAAAGTGTGGGATTACCCGCACGCTATTTGCCTGCGTTAAATCGTCAAGAACAAAGCTCATTCCACATTTGGACTGAAAATGCTGAAACTTTGCAATCGGCCCTCGTAAAGTTATGCAATTCAGACCTAATGAATCTGGGCTATCATCGCGGCATATGGTGGACTGCAGGCGGCGACAATAACCCTGCGCAATTGATCACAACTCATGGCCCGCTAAAGCCTTCGCTCTGGACGACTTTCATGACCGGATTGGCCACAACATGATTTTGCCAACATATAGTTTCGATACTGCGACAGTCAGCCACCCTGGTCATGTTCGAAAAGTCAATGAAGATGCAGTTTACGCAAACCCACGCCGTGGGATTTGGCTGGTGGCAGATGGTATGGGGGGCCACCGAGATGGGGGAATCGCCAGTTCGATGATTGTCGAGGCTGTCGGCAATATTTCGGAGAGCAACAGTGTTTTGTTAAATCTTTTGGCGAGCGTTGAAGACGTCAATGAAAAACTGTTACAACGTTCCAATGGCCTCCACGAAAATATCGTTGGCTCGACTGTCAATGCCCTTATTGTTGAGGGTCGACGCTACACGTGCCTATGGGCTGGTGATTCACGGTGCTACCTCGCCCGGGGCGGCACAGTGAAACAGTTATCCCAAGACCACACTGAAGTTCAGGAACTGGTCAATTCTGGTGCCATAACCCGTCAAGAGGCACTGACATGGCCGCGCCGTAACGTCATCACCAGGGCAGTCGGTGTGGATGGTGATTTGGAGCTCGATACCATTTCGGGCGAAATTGAACATGGCGACTGTTTCATTTTATGCAGTGACGGTTTGACTGGCCACGTCTCTGACGATGAAATTCTGGCTGCGGTGAGAAAATTTCCCCCCAAAATTGCCTGCGATGAGCTTCTAAGTATTGCTTTGCAGCGCGGTGGAAAAGACAATATTTCAATCATCATTGCGCAGACGTCGAAGGCTGATAGCACGATTGTACTCGAACGGGGTTCTAATGGGGTTTAGAGTGATAACATGACTGACGACCGGACCCAGATCGTTTCCCGAAGTTCAATGGTTGAAATCGGTACCGAACTCAACCAGACATACAGAATTGATTCACTCATTGGTGTCGGCGGAATGGGGGAGGTTTTCAAGGGACACAACATCCAGACAGGTGATCCTGTCGCAATCAAAGTCGTGCTTCCGGAATATGCGCGCGATGAAATGATCTTTGAATTGTTCCGCAAGGAAGCGCGCGTTCTCAATCATCTCTCCCATGACGCTATTGTTCGCTACTATGTGTTTTCCCTCGATCATGCTCTTGGCCGGCCTTACCTTGCGATGGAATTTGTTGACGGTCCTTCGCTTGGGGCACGTGCAAAATCGAAACCGCTTTCCCAACCGGATTTTTTCAATCTGCTACGGCATCTGGCGGATGGCTTGCACAAGGCACACGAGGCTGGTGTCATTCATCGCGACATTTCACCAGACAACGTTATTCTTCCTGGTGGACTTGTTGAAAACGCAAAGATCATCGACTTTGGCATTGCGCGCTCGGCCACTGTTGGTGGTGGCACACTGTTAGGTGGAAGTTTCGCCGGAAAATACAGTTACGTCTCACCAGAACAATTAGGATTGTATGGCGGTGAAGTTACACCTAAATCTGATATATACAGTCTGGGCCTTACCATGGCCGCAGGCGTCCGCGGCCAGCCGATCAACATGAGCGGTTCGCAAGTCGAAGTAATCGAAAAGCGGCGCAAAGTTCCTGACTTGGCATCGTTTGAAATTCCGCAAGAGTTACGGGCAATCCTCACTTCCATGTTGCAACCAGATCCAGCAAACAGGCCAGCGAACATGGCTGAGGTACGGGATTGGGTTGACAGGGAACTGGCAAAGAAGGCAGCCAAGGCCGGCAACACAAAATCGGCAAATATTGGATCAAAAAGGCAGGTACCTAACCAGACTCCAGCTAGCCTTGCGGCACAGAATGCAAATGGGTCGAAGAGTGGAGCTTTTGGGAAGACGGCTTTGACCCTTGGATTCGTTTCCGTCGTGGCTGTTGGAGTTCTTGGAGGCTGGATCTACGTGCAAAATCAGCAACGACCGACGAACGAATTGACTCAACAAGCCGCGAGCACGTCCTTGCCCTCAGATTCGAATCAAGTTGCGATTGTTAAACCCGAAATTGTCGCATCGAATACACAACCCCAAATTAGCGTGGAATCGTTGCCTAAACTTGAACCAAACCCTCCAGCTCCACAGATCACTTCGGAACAGCGGCCCAAAGTTCCACTGCCAACAGTTGTCCAAGCCCCTTCTGCAAATGCCACTACAAGTGCTAATGATGTGGAAGTTGCCAGTAGCAATCCTGTGGAGCGGCCATCACTGAAAAATCCTCCGCAAGGCACAACTTTATCGATATCAACCGACAGTGCGAAAATGGAAGCGACCACTTCCCCGTCAAATCAATTGGTGAAAGAAGCGCCAATTCCGGCCCCGCCACAGCCAGCACCAGTGACAACCTCCGCTCCAAAACTGGACATCGCGGCGTTGACAAATTATGTATCAAACTATGGTGCCAATGGGTGTCTGAAAACTGAGATCATTTCTCTTTCAGAAACCTCCGCGAAACTTTCATTGATGGGTACAGATGCAAGCCGAAACGACTTCCAACGAGGTTTCATAATCAAGTCCGGTTTTTCGCCGGACATCACCTTTCGTCCCGTTACAGAAGAACAGTGTTTGATTTTTTCAACTTTGAGCAAATTGCCACTAAATTCAGCCAATCCGATCCAGGTCAAACTTGACCGCACAGAGATTAAGGGCAACCAGACTGGCCAGTCGGTTGCGGGTGATGCCTTGAATGTGACAGTGACCGGCATTGGCGATCGAAATGTTTATCTCTTTGTCGTTGATGTTGCAGGTGGTATACTGAACGTAAATCGATCTTGCCCCAACTGCATCAAAATGAAGTCTGGGAACCTACTTGCGTCATTGAGCCTTTCGCCGCCGGCAAATGCTAACGGAACGACACCAACTGACCTGCCAATGTTTATATTTGCAATAGCCGCTTCTAAACCTTTGCTTGCCCTGAATGATCAAGACGCCTTTGAATCTGATGCATTTGTGGAACCGCTCTTGCAAGCGGCTAAAAGCTCGGACGGCTTTGCTGCGCAGTCGGCTTATTTAACACTGAAGGGAAATTGAATTTGGATTTCCCCTCGCCTTCTCGGTTTTAGCCGCCAAAGCACAATAATGCCGCCCCAGATTGGGCTCTAAAATTGTGTCAAAACAACAAATGGGAAAAGGTTGAGTGGTCGTTGACGTATCATCCGTTTAGGGGATTACAGGCATAAGAAAATATGTTCAATTCTCCGCCGACGATTGAATTGAAACTGCACCAAGCGACTAAAATTGTACCTAGTCAAATTATGTCACCTCCGGTTTTACGTCCCTAGTCCAGAAAATGACGAGACGCGATGAAACAGGCCAGACGATATAGTGTTTTGACAGGCAATTATTATCTTGCTAGAATTTTTGCCTGCGAGTCTGATTGTGAGAGCTTTTTTGAAATGAAAATGAGAACGCAATTTTTTCAGGTCAACAAATTGCAACGAAGACTTAAATTTGTCTTCCCTGCAATTCTGATTGCATCAGGGCTGACTCTGTCGGCTGCGGAAGCTGGTGAACGACGCGTTGCCTTCGTCATCGGCAACAGCGGATACCAGACAGTCCCATCACTTCCCAATCCTAAGAACGATGCGGAAGCCGTTGCGAAAGCCCTGAAAAAATCCGGCTTTGAAGTCGTCTCGGCCATCGATCTTGATCGGCTCGGATTTGACCAGGCATTCGAGAAATTTGTCCGGTCACTCGCCGGCGCGGACATGAGTGTTTTTTACTACTCAGGTCATGGCATTCAGGTCGGTGGGGACAATCGCATTATCCCAACCGACGCACAACTCAAGTCCGCTGCTGACCTTGAATTAGAGACGGTGAGCGTTAAAACGATCATGTCCTACATGAAATCCAATTCTAAGCTTCAATTGGTTTTTTTGGATTCATGCCGTAACAATCCGTTCCCTGCGTCATCATTTCTTGTCGGACCCGAAAAGCAATTGTTGGTTGCAGGCGTTGGCCTGGCCGCACAAGATGGCACTCTGGGCAGCCTCATTGCGTTTTCAACGCAACCGGGCGCGGTGGCAATTGATGGCCAAGGCGATCAATCGCCGTTTACGGCTTCAATGCTCAGCCACACATTCAAGCTGGGCATCGACGTCAAGACTGCTATGGCGCAAGTCACGGATGATGTTTGGAAGGCCACAGAACAAAAACAAAAACCTTGGTCCAGTGACAGCTTGGGTCAAACCGTGTTTTTTAAACGCCCCGCTGTGAAGTTGGCGCCTGCGGAAACAGTCGTTGCAAGCAAAGAGCCTGCTGTAAAGATCGCAGCCGCTCCAACTCAGGACGCTCCAGCTGTTGCGACAGCACCTGTAAACCAGATTGCAGAGATACTGTCCCAGGCCCTTTCCA
>JANMWK010000204.1:0-5387 GCA_031393975.1 Hyphomicrobiales bacterium | reverse complement strand
CTTTTGATAATCATGGGAACAATATTGACTGCCGCGATCCGTGTGATGAAGGCAGCCTGGTGGCGGGCATCGAAGCACCACTGCATTGTTCAGTGCCCTTAAAGCCAGATCACGTTTTAATCTGTTGCTTGTCGCCCAACCTACTACCTCACGTTTGAACTCTTCATTGTGTACCTTTGCCATAACTGCTCTCCTTGATGGCTCGTGTTTCTCATCAAGGACGCGGAATCAAACCGTGGCAAGTCCAGTTCAAGACAAGTCCATTCCCTGTCGCTCAACAAACCTCGGATCATCGCAGCCTCCGGCAAAGCTACCTTGAATCAGGTCGCAACTGATTTGGGAATCCCTTTTGTCAACACGTCCTAGCTGTGTTAAGTTCTGTTACGAGGTCTGTATCTGAACATTTGAGAGGATATATTTATGAAACGTCGTCTTGTTTTGGCTTTTGCGGTTTTTCTATTTCCTCTAGCAACATTCGCAGGAACCGAAGTTCCTGTGACGCCGGAAGTTTCTCCGCCTGGGGATATTCCAGATAGCCAAGCCTTCATCACCTATAAGTCACCTTTAGGCTTTTCGATCAAAGTGCCAGAAGGTTGGGCACGCAAGGATGATGGTGCAACAACTACATTTGCAAATAAATATGA
Organism: Hyphomicrobiales bacterium; assembly: GCA_031393975.1. Lineage (GTDB taxonomy): Bacteria > Pseudomonadota > Alphaproteobacteria > Rhizobiales > Aestuariivirgaceae > Aestuariivirga. The sequence continues at coordinate 4,743 of JANMWK010000204.1, read as the reverse complement.
TTTGGTGGCTGTCATAGTCAGCGATCTTACAACTCCGCTTGATCTTGCTTACGCTAAACAGACTTTAGCTCCGGAAATCGAAAAAGGTCGTGCTGTTAAGATTGACAAAATTTCTGATGTTGTTCTTAAAGGCGGTAAGGCCGTAAAAATTGCCTATACCGAAAATTCAGAACCGAACAGTGTTACCAACAAACAGATCCGCATGGAGAGCGAGCGTTATTTCTTTGTTAAGAATGGTAAGTTGGTTGCGATCTATTTGTCTGCTCCATCGGGTGCTGATAATGTGGACCAGTGGCAGTTGATGTCCTCCAGCTTCCGGTGGAAATAATATGGCGCTTTTGGAAGCGCGCGAAATCTACCGATTTTATCACTCCGGCGATGAAGAGGTGAAGGCGCTACGTGGCGTGGACGTGCGTATTGAACCCGGTGAAATAGTGGCCTTCGTCGGCCCATCAGGAAGTGGCAAATCGACTTTGCTAATGTGCCTTGCGGGCCTTGATGAACCAGATGGCGGCGAAGTTTTTGTGCTGAGTGAACGCATGACCCGGCGTGACGAAAAATTCAAAACGGCGCTTCGCTCTCGTGCCATGGGCATTATGTTGCAAACCAATAATCTTTTTGCGCATTTGAATGTCACTCAAAACGTGAATATATCCCAAGCTACTTTTGGAGATAGCGACAAAGACTGGGCCAAGGCGATTGTTGATCGCCTTGGAATAGCGCCTAGAGCTCACGCCCTGCCTTCTGAACTTTCAGGTGGTGAACGCTCCAGAGCGGCCCTTGCTGTAGCACTTGCACGGAAACCTAAAATTTTGATTTTGGATGAACCTACAGGCGAGGTAGATGCCAATGCTGAGGCTATAATCCTTGATGTTTTGCACGAGCATTGCACCGAAGGTGGCGCTGTCGTTGTAGCCACTCACAATGAAGCGCTTGCCAAAAAAGCCAGCCGTGTTCTGCCGATCAAGGACGGGAAATTTGTTGATGTTAGATAATCTGGTTCAGCTTGACGATGTATCACTTAATTTCGTATCCGGTGATAATCTTGTCAAAGCCGTTCAGCATGTGTCTTGCAGCGTGAAACCGGGTGATCGGATTGCCATTACTGGCCCCTCTGGCAGTGGCAAATCGAGTTTGCTTGCGCTTATCGCTGGGCTTGACCAACCGACCAGCGGGCATGTGGATTGGCCGGCACTTGGTCCCCAAAACACGTTACGCCCGCGCCATATTGGTATAGCTTTTCAATCGCAAAGCCTGTTGCCCGCTCTCAGTGTGCTAGAGAATGTAGAAATTCCCCTTCTTATGTTGGGTGAAACAAAAGACTCCGGCGCACGCGCTTTGGCAGTGTTGAAACTGGTTGAACTCGATCATCTGGCGGATCGTCTTCCTGCTGAACTTTCCGGTGGCCAAATGCAGCGCGTGGCCTTTGCCAGAGCATTGATCACCAAACCACAATTGATCTTGGCTGACGAACCAACAGGTCAATTGGATCAAGAAACTGGGAAACATCTGATTGCCCAAGTTTTATCTGCACTCGAAGGCAGCAGAACTGCATTGGTGATTGCAACCCATGATTTGAATTTAGCAAATAATCTGAAATCCCATTGGCAGATGAATTTCGGCCAAATCCACAGCACATCTGAAGCGAGGCCGCTGCAATGAAAATGGATTGGTTGAAGGGCTTGCTGCGTTTGCGGGCTGCAACAATTATAGCTGCTTCAGCAGGCGTATGTTTAGCGGTGTGCTTGCTCGCGCTGCTCGGTGTATTCATCGTGCAAAGTGCATCCACCATGACGGCCCGTGCGGTTTCAGGCATAGTACCTGATTGGCAAGTGCAATTGGTGGGCACCACCAATCCTGAGAGTGCCGATGCTGCGATCCGCTCAACCGTAAAAACCAAGTCACTTTTCAAAGTGGACTATGCCGATGTGTCATCATTGTCGAGCACCATCGATGGCACCACACAAACCACAGGTGTGGGCAAAGCGGTGGGCCTTGATGCCGATTATGCAAAAAATAATCCGCGCCAAATCAGATTGTTGTCTGGCTCACTTGACGGCGTTTTGCTGGCCCAGCAAACCGCATCCAACCTCCACGCAAGTCCCGGCGATATGGTGACCATTGCCCGCCTCGGGCAGCCTCCAATAGATGTCAAAATTGATGGTGTTGTTGAGGTTTCAAGTGCGGATCAGTTTTTTCAAATCATTGCATCCACACCACAAACCGTGCGTAATGCACCACCCGATAATATCATCTTTCTTCCCGCCTCGCAGTGGGAAGCAGCGTTTGCTTCACAGCTAGACTCCATGCCGCAAACATCGCAACGCCAATTGCATGTCAGTTTTGATCATGGTATTTTACCTGGTGACCCCACGCAGGCCTTTGTCACTGCCAATGAGATGGCCAATAATCTCGCCGCCAAAATGGCGGGCGAAGGTGTAACCGCTAACAATCTGGCAGCACGGTTAGATGGCGTGCGTCAGGATTCTTTATTCTCGAAAGTGTTATTTCTGTTCCTCGGCACCCCGGGTGCAATTGTTTCTATTTTACTTACCATGTTCATTGTCTTGTCAGGCTCGGATCGGCGAAAACGCGATATTGCGTTGTTGCAAGTGCGAGGTGCCAGCCGCAGTGAAATTCTAAGTATGAGCGGAATTGAAGCATTATTGGTGGGAGGTACCGGAGCTGTGGCGGGCGTTTTATTGGCTGCCGTCTTAACTCCGGTTTTCATTTCTGGCGCAATTAACTCAGCGCAATACTATTGGTTTGCAGCGGCAGGCCTCAGCGGCGTTATCGCCAGCCTCGCTGTATTTCTCATTCCTTCTTGGTTGGCTTTACGCAACACAGCACTTGAAAACACTGTTCAACCGCGTACGCTTGCCTATTCGGCCCCAGCTTGGCAAATTTTTGGCATTGATATTCTTTTGCTGGCACTTGCAGGATTCATTTTCTGGCAAGTGTCAGCCACAGGTTATCAAGTGGTCGCTGCGCCAGAAGGTGTGGCCACTGCGACTGTGGATTATAAAGCCTATGCAGCACCCGCATTTCTGTGGGCGGGTTCAGCTCTGCTTTTAATGCGGCTATTCTCGCTGTTCATGCGCCATGGCAAGACTGCACTCGAAAAAACCCTCCGCCCCATTGCCTCAGTATTTTCAAAAACGGTTAGCGCTTCTTTGAGCCGCGAAAGCGGACGCATTACAAAGGGCGTCGTGTTGGTGGCGCTTGCCATGTCATTTGCCGTGTCCACTGCGATCTTCAACACAACATATGAAAACCAATCAAAAGTTGATGCAACATTGACCAACGGCGCGGATGTGACAATCACGGGCACATCGGCCACCCCAGCTTCAACACTGCTTGATACCATTCGTAAAACTGCAGGTGTTGCAAAGGCAGAGCCAATGCAGCATCGCTATGCTTACGTTGGCAATGACTTGCAGGATCTATATGGCATTAATCCCTCAACCATCAGCTCAGCAACAGCTATGTCCAATGCTTATTTTGGCAATAATGATGCGGCTGCAACTCTTGCCAGTTTAAAAGATACGCCCGATGGCGTTCTGGTTTCCGACGAGACAGTAGGGGATTTTCAGTTGAAGGAAGGTGGTGTTATAAATTTGCGCCTGCAATTTGCCAATGATCATGCCTATCACATTGTGCCTTTTAAATTCGTTGGCATTGCACGGGAGTTTCCAACGGCACCGAAGGATTCATTCCTTATTGTCAATGCCGCCTATGTTGCAGCCCAGACTGGATTTCCGGAATCGGAAATCGTGCTGATCAAATCCTCTATTGCGCCTCCTACCTTGGCTGCAAATTTGCGGGACATCACCAAAAACAAGCCAAGCCTCGTGATTAGCGACATCAGCGAGGCTGTGCATAGAATTGGTTCGTCTTTGGTCGCCGTGGATCTGCGCAGCCTTACGGCATTGGAATTGGCCTTTGCATTGCCTCTGGCCGCAGGTGCGGTAGGCCTTGTCTTTGCATTGGGTCTTGCAGAACGACGCCGCAGCTTTGCCATTTTGCAGGCCATAGGTGCTACGTCGCGCCAGCTAGGTGCATTCTTGTGGAGTGAAGCACTGATTGTCTATGTTACGGGTACAGCCGCCGGACTAATGATTGGTTGGTTGCTAGCTTGGATGTTGACCAAATTGATGACCCAAGTCTTTGATCCACCACCCGATGTGATGATGATTCCTTGGGGCTATATCGGAGGGCTTTGCCTTACGGGGTTGGTCGCCGTGTGCGTCGCTGTTCTATTTCAATTGCGCAAAACAAATGCTTCACTCTCAACAGCCATTCGGACGATATAAAGGTAGAGATTTGGACGGCCGAAGCTCAGAGCAAGTTACGGAATCCGCCAATTTCGTCTGAGTTTAGGTTGTATTGATCTTAGATATCAAACTTTTTTGATTTGAATTAATCTATTCATCGGAATGCTTTCGCATCGGGAAAACGTACCTTTCACGACGCTTTCTATGAAGATTTTGGAATACAAGCATATTTATGCCTCAATGCTTGCGCCGCTGTCTGTCCAACCGACTGCTTCAGCTTTTTCAAAGTGCTGTCCCGTTTGATGTTCGGGTCATCGGGTCTTGAAGTTAAACTATGTCCGAAATCAGCATGGTGTGAGGAATCGCAAAGACAATATCTAACTGCACTTTGCCAAATGATGTTACAATTGTTTATAGTTCAGCACAGTATGGTGTAATGCGCATATCGGTTTCTACCCAAACGCTTTGA
>JANMWK010000192.1:0-2264 GCA_031393975.1 Hyphomicrobiales bacterium | reverse complement strand
CGGCGGCGCTGCCGCTGCTCTTGTAAATGAGATTCCTGACTTCACTCTCGAGAACATTTCGGACGAACGCTTCGGCGCGCTGTTTGGCCGTTTCGGAAATGGCCTCATCGCGGGCTTTGGCGGCGATCGAGAGGGCTTCCTCAAACCGGCCCTTGTACGTCAAGTCCATCAATTCCCTCGATATTCGCGCAATCTTCTCGCCCTCCTCGTACTCGGCAACGAAAGCCTCTCGATTCCAGTCTCCTTTGAAGACGCTGGTCAGCGCTTTGTCAACACTCATTGGATGCCCAATCCACTCGATGAATCCGTCCTTGCCGACGTTGAAAGTGCAAGGGATGCCGGTTTGGCCAGCGGCCTTCATGTAGTTATCGTGATTCGATCGATCGGGGTCGGTGGTCAGGCAGTAGGCACTGGTCAGCTCGCCGTACGTCTTCGGTTCTTTGTCCTTTTTCCCCGGTGCCGGTCGCTTGAGAAACTCTTCAACGATTTCGAGCTTTTCGTCGCTGATACTGACCACTTGGAAATCCTGATCGGCGAATTTTTCTTGCAGCTCGATGATGTGTGGCATGGCGGCGATGCAGGGCCCACACCAAGTCGCCCAGAATTCCACCATGAATACTTTGCCTGGCACGAACTCGGTGACTCTATCGAATTTGCCTTTGCCGTTCTGAACCCAATGCTCGATGTCTAATGCTGGAGCCCGCGAGCCGATGGCAAGCGTTGGTGCCGGTGGAGTGGATTGGTTCGAGTCACTGGTCTTCGGTTTGCGACCTTCGGGTACGAGAGTCGAATCAAATGCAGGTCCGTCTGCGAGCTTGACGTTATGGAACTTTTCCATCGGCAGTACGGTTGGAGAGTATGGCGATTCGCTGTCGAAGCCGATCGAATTGACGATTAAGTCTGGCTTGGGAGACCGTCCCCAATAGGCCAAGCGGAGCGACTCGCCAGTTTTTTTGCCAAGCTCGGCCAGCGGAATGAGAACGCAATCGATGCGAGTTCGCTTCCCTTCCGTGCTGGCTGCATACTCGATCGAGCCGCGCCCGATGGAATCGTCGAACAGGCGAGTCGACCCTCGGTCGCTCATTCAGATCTTCGACGTCGGCAGTTTTCAAGGCCAGCCCTTTTTCGCAATGGAGTATTGTCCGGGAGGCAGTCTGGCCAATCGTTTGAACGGCACTCCGCTCGATGCACGCACCAGCGCAATGCTCGCATCGCAAATCGCCGCGGGGATCGCCAAGGCTCACGCCAATCGCGTCATCCATCGCGATCTCAAGCCCGCCAATATTCTGCTGGTCGATGAATCGACCTGGACGCTCAAGATCATGGACTTTGGGCTGGCCAAGCAGCTCGACGACGATCGAGGTGCGACGGCCACGGGCAACATTCTCGGGACGCCGGCTTATATGGCCCCCGAGCAAGCGTTTGGCGGCAGCAAGCGCGTCGGACCGGCGGCGGACGTTTATGCGATCGGCGCGATACTCTACGAATGCTTGACCGGTCGCCCACCATTCCGCGGCGCGACGATCGCTGACACGCTGGAACAAGTTCGGCAAGTCGAGCCGGTTCGCGTGCGGCAACTGCAACCGCGCGTGCCCATCGATCTGGAAACGATCGTCCACAAGTGCTTGCGCAAACAACCGAGCGCACGGTACATGGCGGCCGACGATCTGGCTGACGACCTGACGCGGTTCCTAAGGGGCGATTCGATCGCGGCGCGGCGCGAGACCGGGTTTGAAGCCACCGCGCGGATCTTTCGCCGCCAGCCGGCGGTCTGCTCGCTGGCCGCGACGGCGGTTGTCATGTTGCTGCTGATGGTCGTTGGATCGTTGTCGTTTGCTCGGCAATTGAAAATCGAGTTGGAACACAAGACAATAGCCGAACGTGAGGCGCGGCTTGGGCAAGCCGACGCGCTCGTTGGCCACGCGCACGGCATCCGGCTTAGCCGACGGCCGGGACAGCGCTTCGCGGCGCTATCGGCAATCCGCCAAGCCGTGCAGATCGGGCGAGAGCTAAATCAGCCGAAGAACTGGTACGATCCGATTCGCGACGAAGCCATCGCAGCATTGCTGCTGCCGGACGCCTACGTCCAGCATTGGTGGACTGAACCGTATCCAGTTGAATACGCGGATTTGGGCGAGGACGAAAGTCTGTACGCGCTGAGCTGCACCGGGATCGATGAAATCTTGGTGCGCCGATTCAGCGATCACGTTGAAGTTGGGCGGATTCCCAAAATCGAAAATTCGACCGCAGTGTGTTTTGTTGGC
>JANMWK010000160.1:0-1535 GCA_031393975.1 Hyphomicrobiales bacterium | reverse complement strand
TTGGCCGTTGGCGTGTTGATGACCTTCCTTGCAACGCGAACAATGTTTGGCCGCTATGTTTATGCCATTGGCGGCAACCCTGAGGCTGCTGAACTGGCCGGTATTAATACTAAATGGATGACGGTGAAAGTGTTCGCCTTGATGGGTGCGCTGGTTGGCGTGTCGTCAGTGATTTCATCAGCACGGCTCAACGCAGCAACCAATGCGCTGGGCTTGGTCAACGAGCTTTACGTGATTGCTGCAGCGGTTATTGGTGGCACGTCACTGGCTGGTGGTGTTGGAACAATTTATGGGGCTATGCTTGGTGCCTTGATGATGCAATCGATCATCTCTGGCATGTCGTTGCTCAATCTTCCTGCCGCCTATCAAAACATCGTTGTTGGCGTTGTATTGGTCTTAGCCGTTTGGCTTGATCAACTTTACTCACGCCGCGTGAAATAAGGAATCCGATCATGGCAAAAGTTGCAAAGAAAAATGCCCCCCTTCGCAAGGTAGTTGCAAAGAAGACCGCGGTAAAGAAAGTCGCGAAAGATTTAGAAACCCATGAACTGCCTGCTGCTGTGAAAGGTGCAGAGCAGTTTCAGAAACGTGGTGTGCCTCTTATTGAAATGCGGGATATTTCGATTGCTTTTGGCGGTATCAAAGCAGTTGATCATGCTTCGATTGATCTTCACCCCGGTGAAGTTGTGGGTCTGCTGGGACACAATGGTGCAGGCAAATCCACCCTGATCAAATGTCTCTCTGGCGCTTACAAGCGCGACGCAGGTGACATTTTGATTGAAGGCCATACCGTTGTGGTCAACAATCCACGCGACGCCAAAGCACTTGGCATTGAGACGATTTATCAGACTTTGGCGTTGGCTGACAATGTGGACGCCGCCGCCAATCTTTATCTCGGTCGAGAACTAAAAACCCGCATCGGCACATTGGATGATGTGGCCATGGAAGCGGAAACCCGCAAAGTGATGTTCCGGCTCAATCCCAATTTTCGGCGCTTCAAGGAACCTGTGAGCAAGCTCTCCGGCGGTCAACGCCAATCAGTGGCCATTGCCCGTGCTATTCACTTTAATGCGCGCATTCTCATTATGGATGAGCCGACAGCCGCGTTAGGCCCGCAAGAAACCGCGCAGGTGGGCGAACTGATCAAGCAGCTGAAAGCCGATGGCATTGGCATCTTCTTGATTAGTCATGATTTGCATGATGTGTTTGATCTGGCTGATCGTCTCGTTGTGATGAAAAACGGCAAAGTGGTTGGCACGGCGCATGTGAAGGACGTGACGCAAGATGAAGTGTTGGGCATGATCATTGCTGGCAAGTGCCCACCCGGAGCCGTTCCTGGCCCCGGTGCCTTGCGTGATGCCGCTTAAACTACAATCGTGGCCTCAGTAGCAGCGCGAACTTCAAGTTCGGTCACACCTTGGGCGCATTCAATAATTTTGAGTCCGCCTTTGACCACATCCATCACAGCAAGATTGCTGATAATGCGGTTGACCACGGCTTTGCCGGTGAGCGGCAAAGTGCAAGCTTTCAGCACT
>JANMWK010000136.1:0-19297 GCA_031393975.1 Hyphomicrobiales bacterium | reverse complement strand
ATGGCGAGCAACACCGGATGCAAATATTCCTTGCGGAAATCGCTTCGTGCCGCACCAGATGTGCCCACCACGTCGCCAGGCCAGGCTTTGGCAAAGTCCAGCATACCTGCCACATTCATGCGCACCAGTGTGACACCAAATATTGAACCTGTGCTGGCCCGCACGCATTCGGGCGAATAGGGGTCGCAACAATCCCCCACCAGAACAATGCCTTTCACATCCACAGCCTCCGCCGTGCGAATGATGGTTCCCATATTGCCAGGGTCGCGCACTTCTTCCAGCGCCAGCCACAGGCCATCCTTGCCGGGGTGCGGTTGATAGCGTTGCTTAAACACGGCCAGCACATCATGCGGGTTATTCTGGCCGGAAAGTTCAGCCATAATTTTGTCGGAGACGATGGTGGGCTTCACCTCGTCAAACACATCCACACGCTTGGTGGCCAGCACCATATCCGGCACCCAGCCCAGCGCCTCGGCGCGTTCCAGCATTGTAAAGCCCTCAGCCACAAAAAGCCCCGCGTCACGCCGTTCCTTTTTGTGCTCCAGCGAGCGAATGAGTTTGATGGTGGGGTTTTGTGATGATGATATTGGAAGCATGACGCGCCTTATAAATTGCGATATGACTCCCGTCTATGAACATTCACACCCCCAACGTTAAAACCGGAATTTCCGTCTGCCCGCATGATTGCCCTTCGGCCTGTGCGCTGGAGGTGGAGCTGCTGGATGAGAACACCATTGGCCGGGTGCGCGGCGCCAAGAACAATTCGTATACGCTGGGCGTGATCTGCGAGAAGGTGGCGCGCTATGCCGAACGCATTCACCACCCCGATCGCTTGCTGCACCCGATGATGCGCGTGGGACCAAAGGGTTCTGGCCAGTTTGAGCGGATTTCATGGGAAGAAGCGCTGGACCTCACAGCGGCAGCCTTCCTCAAAGCCGAAGCCGAACATGGTTCGGAAGCCGTTTGGCCCTATTATTATGCTGGCACCATGGGCCTTGTCATGCGTGATGGCATTGAGCGCTTGCGCCACGCCAAATCCTATTCCGGCATGTATGGCACGGTATGTATCGCGTTATCGTGGGCGGGCTATTTCGCGGGCACGGGCCGCATTGCAGGGGTGGATCCGCGCGAGATGCAGAAATCTGATCTCATTGTAGTGTGGGGCGGCAACCCGGTGAACACCCAAGTGAATGTGATGACGCATATCGGCATTGCCCGCAAAACCCGAGGCGCGAAACTGGCCTGCGTGGATGTTTATGAAACGGGCACCATGAAAGCGGCCGATATCAAACTGCTGATCAAGCCCGGCACCGATGGGGCATTGGCCTGTGCAATTATGCATGTGTTGTTCCGTGATGGTCATGCCAACTGGGATTATTTAAATCAGTACACGGATCATCCGCGCGAACTTGAAGCGCACCTCAAGGAAAAAACACCACAATGGGCCGCTGAAATTTGTGGCTGTCCGGTTTCCGAAATTGAAGCCTTTGCCAGATTGATTGGTGAAACACCTAAAACTTATTTCCGCATCGGTTATGGCTTTGCCCGTTCGCGCAATGGTGCCGTGAACATGCACGCGGTCACATCAATCCCCGCAGTCACGGGTGCGTGGCTCCATGAAGGTGGCGGAGCGCTGCATTCCAACAGTGGCAACTACAAATGGAATAAAACTCTGATCGAAGGCACTGATGCAGCCAAGGGCAAATTCCGGGTCATGGACCAGGCACGCGTGGGTGAAGCGCTTTTGGGGAATCCTCAAGACTTGCAGGGCGGCCCACCCGTGATGGCCATGCTCATTCAAAACACCAATCCCGTTTCCATTGCACCCGACCAGAATAAGGTAAAGCAAGGTTTTGCGCGCGAGGATTTGTTTGTGTGTGTGCATGAGCAATTCATCACTGAAACCGCCAAATATGCCGATGTGCTTTTGCCAGCCACCATGTTTTTGGAGCATGATGATATTTACCAAGGCGGCGGGCACAACCACATTCTGTTTGGCCGCAAGCTGGTGAATGAACCCGGCGAATGTCGCAGCAATCACGATGTGATCACTGAACTTGCCAGACGTGTGGGTGCTGCGCACCGTGGTTTTGACATGACACCACGGGAAATTATTGATGAGACTTTGGTGAAATCGCATCATCCCGCACTTGAAGTATTGGATGAAGAAAATTGGGTGGACACGAGAACTGATTTCGACACCGCACATTACATTAAAGGCTTTGGCCACCCCGATGGAAAATTTCACTTCAAACCTGATTGGAAGGCGGCTTCGTTTCTCTCCCCCACAGGGCAGCTTGGCCCTTATCACGACCTGCCGGAATTTCCGGATTATTACACGGCCATTGAAGTGGCCAATGATGAATATCCCTTCCGTCTGGCAACTTCGCCAGCGCGCACATTCCTGAATTCCACCTTCAATGAAACCCCTTCAAGCCGCAAGCGCGAGGGCAGGCCTACGGTATTTGTTCATCCGCAAGATTTATCCGCATACGGATTAATCGACGGTGATAAAGTGAAGCTCGGCAGTGCCAGGGGGCAGGTGACACTGCACGCCAAATCCCACGAAGGCCAACGGCGGGGCGTTTTGATTTCAGAGTCACTCTGGCCCAATGAAGCATTTGAGGACGGCTGTGGAATCAACACACTCACAGGATCAGACCAGCCAGCCCCCGCGGGCGGGGGGAGTTATCACGATAATCGCGTTTGGATGAAAAAGGCCTGAGATGAACCCCACATGAACAAATAGTTCAGCATTCACTCATCCGTACACGGATAAACCTCGTTAAATACACAATGACGCCCATTTGCGGTCGAATTTTTGCCTGTTCTGCGCGTTACATGTGAAATTGGTGACAAAGGTTTTGCCTTTGTTAAAAGGTTATTAACCATGGCAAAAGCGATGCAAGTGTTTAAAAAAATCGTTTTCCTCACCGCCAGAATCGGGCCCCAAGCTTGGACATGAGCGAGAAGGACAGAAAACGCAGCCGCATTCTAATGCTGCTTTTGGCAGTTGGATTGGCTTTGGCCATTCTTGCACCTGTCGCCGTGTTGGCCGCCTAAGCCAGTTTTGCCAGACGCTCTGCCAAGAGATCAAAGAAACCATCCGAATTAATTCCGCGGCAGACAGTGGCATTGGCTTTGCGGTCTGTCACCTTCCACCAATCCACAATCGTCATTCCCATGGTGAGCTGACTTTCACATTCCACAGCGACATTCACATCGCGTGAGATGAAAAGCTCGGGCCGCAACAGCCACGCGATTACACAAGGATCATGCAGCGGGCCGCCATCGGTGCCGTATTTTTCCACATCAAAGCGCTCAAAAAAATCCATCATCAGGGCAACAGCCGGCCCGGAATTGTTTTCCATCGTGCGGAATTTTTCAACACGGGCCTTTGTGGTCAGCGCCTGATGCGTGCAATCCAGCGGAATAAGCGTGAACGGAATGCCCGCGTCCAAAACCAGTCGTGCCGCATGGGGATCAACATAGATATTGAATTCAGCGGCAGGCGTGATGTTACCCCCCTCAAAAAATCCACCACCCATGGCCACAATGCGTTTGATGCGTGAGGAAACGCGTGGCTCTTTGATCAAGGCCAGCGCAATGTTGGTAAGCGGCCCGAGGGTGCACAGCGTAACGGTGCCAGCGGGCCGCTCCATCAATGTGTCGATGATAAAATCAACGGCATGTTGCTTTTGCAACGGCATTTTGGGGTCAGGTAAAATCGGCCCATCCAAACCAGTTTTGCCATGTACATGTTCTGCGGTCACAAGATTGCACACCAGCGGGCGAATGGCCCCGGCAAAAACCTTCACATCGGGCTTTCCTGCAAGTTCGCAAATCTTTCGTGCATTAAGTTCGGTGAGTGCCAACGGAACATTTCCAGCCACTGCCGTGATGCCAAGAACTTCAAGCTCAGGCGAGGCCAACGCCAGCATAATAGCAACGGCGTCGTCTTGACCGGGATCAGTGTCGATGATGATGGGTAAAGTCATTTTTTTCTGTGCACTCGCTTTGGCCAATTTCTTACGCAGATGGTGCGTGAGTGCAAGCGAAATGCAATGTGCCAACGCCTCTTTCAGTAGGGCCAGATTTGCGTCCAGCACACTGCTGCGATTGCCTTCAAATGTGAGCGCAGAACCGTAGTGATTTTTGTAGGTCTCGATCAAGCCCGCCTGACAATGAAAATAAAGCGCCAGTTTTTCTGGATCACCACGCAACCCATCAATGCGAATAGTGCTGCCGCTGCCCATTTCATGCGAGAGACAACTCGGCTGATTCCAGCGCAAGGCTTCTTCAATTTTTCCCACGCCCGCAGTTTTGGCCGCCGTGTCCAACACCAGTTGGCGCAGTTCTTTGAGCCGAGCCAGCACATCTGGCGCATACGAAGCAATGGCATTTGAAAAATCCGAATTCAACAATAACTCTCTTTGACATTTTGCCCTGCCTACTGCCACTCTGCTGACAACATGGTGTCAGCAGCATTGCAGTAGAACAAAATAATGAGACGCGCCGATCGACTCCTCCGTGTGATCCAACTCCTCCGTCGCCACTGACGTCCGGTGACGGGGAGGGTGATGGCTGGGGAATTGGAGATCTCGTTGCGTACGCTATACCGCGATATAGCCGATTGGATAACCGATGGCGTGCCCATTCGGGGTGAAGCGGGTATTGGCTACATTCTCGGTGAAGGTTATGACCTGCCGCCGCTGATGTTTAAAGCCGATGAATTGGAAGCGGTGATGCTCGGCCTGCGCTGGGTGATGCGCCGTGGGGACCCTGATTTGGCCCGCGCCGCGCAAGACACAGCCGCGAAAATTGGAACCGTGCTGCCAGCTAATCTCAAGCCATTCCTCTACGATTCATCTCTCATTGCCTCGCCATTTTCAAAGAATATAGAAGACCAAATTGATGTGGCCGCCTTGCGCAAAGCCATTCGAGAGCAACACAAAGTGCACATTCACTACCGTGCTGAAGATGGCGCCGAGTCTAAACGCGTCATCTGGCCAATCGGCATTTCATATTATGACGCGCAGCGCATAATTATCGCATGGTGTGAAATGCGCCAAGCTTTCCGAAGCTTCCGAACTGATCGCGTAATCAACAGTGAAGTTCTGAAAGAAAAATATAAGGAACGCCGCAAAGTGTTGCTTTCAAAGTGGCAAGACAATATGCGCATCGAATCCGGAAAACCACAATTGGATGTGTTTAGCTAAACGCGTGCCACTTCTGCAAGCGCCGCTGGATAAAGCTTATGCTCTTCGATGAGAACACGGGCTGCCAACTTATCCGCCGAGTCGCCAGCTAAAATCGGCACCTGCGTTTGCGCAATCACTGGCCCACCATCCAGTTCCAGAGTCACATAATGCACCGAACAGCCTCCGAATTTTTGGCCATCGGCAATGGCGCGTTCATGGGTGTGCAGTCCCTTATACAAAGGCAACAGGGAAGGATGGATGTTGATCATGCGGCTTTGCCAAGGCCCGATCAATAGCGGTGTCATAATACGCATGAACCCAGCACAGGCGATGAGATCGAGATTTTGTGATTGCAGATAAGCATTCAGTGCGGCGTCGAATGCTTCGCGTGTGGGGTAATTTTTGTGGTTCACCACATGTGTGGCAATGCCTTCGCTCTTCGCAATTTGCAATCCGCCAGCTTCCGGTGTGTTGGAGACGACGCAGGTTATTTCGGCTGGGTAATCAGCAGCCCGCGAGGCTTTGACCAGCGCGTGCATGTTAGAGCCACTGCCAGAGATGAGGACGCCAACGCGGGCGCGGGTCATAGCCAAAGGAACCTCATCGGGCCCGTTGGGCCACCTTCTGCGGCGGAGAAGGGTGAAGTTATATGGGAAGCTGCAAAACTTCTTTCCTTCTCCTTTGGAGAAGGTGCCCGAAGGGCGGATGAGGTCCCTTGGCTCACAATGACCCTAAATAACATACCTGCGATTCTTTGCCTTTGCGCTTGCGAATGCTACCAAGGGTTACAACCTTCTCGCCGGCTTTTTTCAGCGCATCCGAAACCGATTTCGCATCTTTAGCCTTCACCACTACAATCATGCCCACACCGCAATTAAACGTGCGCAGCATTTCCGCCTCAGGTGTACCACCAATCTTCGCAAGCCACTTAAACACAGGGAGATAAGGTACTGAATTTAAGTCGATTTCCGCCACTGTAGCTTTAGGCAGAACGCGCGGAATATTCTCGGTGAAGCCACCGCCGGTAATATGCGCAAGCGCTTTCACCGATTTGCCCGTCTTTAAAACTTTCAGCAACGATTTAACATAAATCCGCGTCGGCTTAAGCAGCGCCTCGGCCAAAGTCTCAGCCTTGCTGAAAGGCGAGGGCGCATCATAGGCAACACCGCTCATTTCAACAATTTTCCGAATAAGGGAATAACCATTTGAATGCGGACCAGATGAGGCCAGCCCTAAAATCACGTCGCCAACGCCCACATCAGCTGCAGGCAGAATTTTTTTGCGCTCAACAGCTCCCACTGCAAAGCCCGCAAGATCATAATCGGTACCATGATAGAGCCCAGGCATTTCCGCCGTCTCGCCGCCGATTAAGGCGCAGCCTGCCTGCTTGCAGCCCGTCGCAATGCCCGCAATCACATCGCGCGCCGCTT
This sequence comes from Hyphomicrobiales bacterium, assembly GCA_031393975.1. Taxonomy (GTDB): domain Bacteria; phylum Pseudomonadota; class Alphaproteobacteria; order Rhizobiales; family Aestuariivirgaceae; genus Aestuariivirga. Next base: position 12,666 of record JANMWK010000136.1, on the reverse strand, counting down.
TCACGTCCAATTTGCCGGTGGCATAATAATCCAAGAAGAACAAGGGCTCTGCACCCTGCACCACAAGATCATTCACTGACATGGCAACAAGGTCAATGCCAATACCTTTGTGCAATCCCGTATCAATAGCGATTTTCAGCTTGGTCCCCACACCATCATTCGCGGCCACTAAAACGGGGTCTTTGTAGCCGCAAGCCTTGAGATCAAACAACCCACCAAAACCACCCAGTGCTGCATCTGCACCTTTACGCCGTGTGGATTTGGCCAGCGGCTTGATCAAATCAACCAAATCATTGCCCGCAGTGATATCTACGCCCGCGTCGGCATAGGTTAATCCATGTTGTTTGGCTTGTTTGCTGTCGCCCATGCCGCTAGTTTGCCTCAATCTTTGTATTAAGCGATTTGCGTTGAGGCGACTTAGCCCGAAACGTGAGCAGAATAAAGCCCGAAGGACCGGAATGGGACGAGTTATCAAGACAGTATTTTTGGCGTTGCTTTGCGCGGTGATCAGCCATGCGGCTTTCGCGGCGGGGCCCGTGGAAACCAGCGTGTTTTCCGTGCAAGGTGTAGCCGTTGACATTACCGACACCAATGCTGCCGCAGCCAAAGAAAAAGCCCTGATCGATGTGCAAATGAAAGCCATCGTCATGTTGGCTGAAAGGCTGGGATCCCCCGAATTTGCCGCCGAAATAGGCAAGCTTGATAGCAAAGCCGTGGTGCCGCTGCTGAAATCTCTGTCCATTGAAGAGGAAAAAATCAGCCCGGGCCGCTATGAAGGTAAATTCACAGTGCGGTTTTTGCCTGAGAAAATTAAGCCTATTCTTGAACGCAATGGCATTGCGCTGCCTAGTACACAAGGTGCTGCCATGCTGGTGCTACCGGTGTGGACCGCTGTGGCTGGTGGACCACCTGTATTGTGGGAGGATAATCCCTGGCGCAAAGCTTGGCTCAACCTCAATGCCCAGCAAGCTCAAATTCCCATCATCATTCCATTGGGCGATCAGGACGACAGCGCCATCCTCACCCCGCAAGATGCCGTGAATGGTGACCCCATAAAGCTTGAGGCCTTGCGTCGCCGTTATGATGTGAAAACATTACTTGTGGCCTATGCCGAGCCCGCCCCCGGGGGTGGCATTCATGCCCACATGATTGGGCAATCGCCCTTGGGTAAAATGACTTTTGATAAGGTTTATACCGCGGATTCTGGAACCGACAATGATTCGGCCATTCTGGCCGCCCAACGCATTCATCAGGTAATGCTTGATAAGTTCAAATCAGATCAGGCCAAAGTGGCTGCCGTAAAGGCCGCCAGTGCTGGGCCACAATCGGTTTCGGTCACGGTTCCCTTTGCAGGTCCATCACAATGGAATGGCTTGCGCGCCCGCATTTTAGCAACGCCCGGCGTGGTCGCCATTGAAGTTACGTCATTGGATGTGCAAGGCGCATCGGTGCGGCTGGTTTATTCCGGCGTTATTGACGATGTGCAATCTTCATTGCAAGCCTCAGGCTTAAGTCTTTCGCGGGCCAGCGGGTCATGGGTCATTCAGGCGTTGTAAGTTCAATGAACATTCCAAACCTCATCACCTTTGGCCGCATATTACTGGTGCCTCTTACCATCTGGTTGCTTATCTCGGAAGAGTTTGGCTTGGCTTTTACCAGTTTTATCCTCGCAGGAATCAGCGATGGCGTTGATGGTTTTTTGGCACGGCGATGGAAATTGCAATCGGAACTCGGCGCGTATCTTGATCCTTTGGCAGATAAGGCACTTCTGGTTTCGGTTTATGGTGCGCTTGGCATCATCAAAATTCTGCCCGCGTGGTTGGTGCTCATTGTCATCACCCGTGATACCCTGATTATCAGCGGTGTGTTGTTGGCTTGGCTGCTCGACAAGCCACTGGCCATGAAACCATTGCGCATCAGCAAAGTGAATACCGCTGTTCAGATTGCCTTTGTAGGGTTGGTTCTGGGTGTCTTAAGTACTGACATTAATGCAAAACCCATTTTGCTGGTTGGCACGATTATTGTTGCAACCCTTACTGTATTGTCAGGCGCCTATTATATGCGGGATTGGATATCACACATGAATTTGGATGAGAACAAGCCATGACCCTGCAAAAACAAGTCTCCTTCTGGCTCATCTCTTTGTTGCTCGTGGTCTTGGTTTTATGGTCACTGCAAGCCATCCTCCTGCCTTTCATAGCGGGATTCGTTCTTGCTTATTTTCTTGATCCAGTGGCTGATCGTTTGGAAAAACTGGGTCTGCCGCGCATCGCTGCCACAGCTGTTATTTTGCTGGCGGCCATTCTCATCCTTGTATTTATCGGCTTGATGATTGTGCCCGTGGCCGTCGACCAATTGGTGAAACTTGCGGCTGAATTACCAACCCTAATTCAAAGTCTTGTTGATCGCTTTAATCAATTGGCGCCGCAGGGCCTCAAAGACATGTTAGCCAATTCCGGCACAGACATTCAGGGCCAAGCTTCAACGATCGCTGGGAAAGCCGCAAGTTGGTTGGCGGTGTTCTTGTCATCATTGTGGTCGGGTGGGCGGGCGCTGATGAATGTACTATCGTTGATGATCATCACGCCCATCGTTGCCTTTTATTTGCTGGCGGATTGGGATCACATCGTGGCCAAAGTGGATGGTTGGTTGCCACGTGATCACTTGGACGAAATTAGAAGCATCGCTCGTGATATTGATACGGCCATGGCGGGCTTCATTCGCGGGCAGGGCACGGTGTGTCTGCTGCTTGGAATTTTTTATGCGATCGGCCTGTCGCTGGTTGGTTTAAAATCTGGCCTCGCCATTGGCTTTGCGGCAGGCATGTTAAGCTTCATTCCCTATATCGGCGCATTAATGGGGGGCATTATGGCCATCGGCGTGGGGCTGGTCCAGTTCTGGCCCAATGAAACCAGCGTATTGCTTATCGTGGGCGTGTTTTTGGCCGGACAATTTCTGGAAGGGAACTTTTTGTCGCCGCGCTTGGTTGGCGGATCAATCGGGCTCCACCCAGTGTGGATGATGTTTGCCTTGCTGGCTTTTAGTTATGTCTTTGGCTTCCTCGGATTGTTACTCGCCGTGCCCATGGCCGCCGCCACCGGGGTTTTCGTCCGCTATGCTTTGAACCGTTATTTGCGCAGCAGGCTCTATACGGGTGTGCCGCTACCTGCCATCAAAGCCATTAAAAAATGAATCGGCAATTGGTCCTCGATTTGCCATTACGCCAAGCTTTGGGCCGCGATGATTTTTTGGTGACCAGTTCCAACAGTGCCGCCGTTGAACTCATCGACCAGTGGCCCCATTGGCCGACTTATGGCGCAATTATTGTGGGGCCGCCTGGCAGTGGTAAATCGCATCTGGTTGAAGTGTGGCGGCAGAAAACTGGCGCAGAACTTGTGTTTGCCAAAGCCCTAACACTCGAGTCGATGCTGCAGCATTCAATTCTCGCAATTGAAGTTAATGGCGCGTTTGATGAGCGCGCTCTCTTCCATGCGCTAAACTTTGCCAAAGATCAGGGGCACCATCTTCTAATCACAGCGCAAACAATTCCAGCGCAATGGAACCTCGTCATTCCTGACTTACTCTCGCGTCTCAATGCGCTTCCGGTTGTTTCAATTCTGGCCCCCGATGATGCTTTGCTGCGCGGCGTGTTGGTGAAACATTTTGCGGATCGCCAAATTTCTAGCGACGAGTCGATGATCAGCTACATTATGCTGCGTATGCCGCGTTCCCTTGAAGCCGCCCGTGCCATTGTGAGTAATATAGATGAGCAGGCACTCATCGAACGAGCTGAAATCACCAAACCCTTTGTGGCCCGCGTTTTGGCCCGATTCATCAATCCAGAGTTTTTTAACTCTGAAACCTAGGCCTTTCACACAACCGTTATAAAGCGCTACTATCATAATGATTTTATACGGAATTGACCTTTCATGAATGCAAAAATCCAGCCCATAAATATGTTGGAAAACCCATCGCGGTTTTTTAATCGCGAGCTTTCTTGGCTGGAATTTAACATGCGCGTGTTGGAAGAAGCGCGAAACCCCGCCCATCCGCTGCTAGAGCGCGTCCGCTTTCTGTCTATTTCCGGCAATAATCTCGATGAATTTTTCATGGTGCGCGTGGCGGGCCTGGTCGGCCAATTGCGTGAACAAGTTTTGGAAATTAGCCAAGACGGCCTAACCCCCGCTGAGCAATTAGAACTCATCCGCAAGCGCGCCCAAGAGCTGATGGCTGAACAAGACCGCCGCTGGATCCAACTAAAAACCGAATTGAACACAGCTGGCATCGCCATAATTGAACCCGATCAGATATCGGACGAAGAAAAAGACTGGCTGGATATCCGTTTCCTCGATCATATCCTGCCTATCGTCACCCCCATTGCCATTGATCCTGCCCATCCGTTTCCCTTCATTTTGAACCGTGGCTTCGTCATGGCTGTGGAGTTGCGTCGTCGCAAAGATGGAAACACCATGAAGGCTTTGTTGCCCATTCCATCACAGCTGGAACGTTTCGTGCGTTTGCCGGGCAGCGCCGCACGCTTCATGCTTTTGGAAACAATGTTAGGCATGTTTTTACCGCGCCTTTTTCCGGGTTATGATGTGTTGGGCAAAGGCCTGTTTCGCGTCATTCGAGATAGCGATATCGAAATTGAAGAAGAAGCTGAAGACTTAGTGCGCGTGTTCGAAACTGCGCTCAAACTGCGCCGCCGGGGTGTGGTCATTCGCATGGAAGTGGATGCGCGGTGCCCGCCTGAACTTCGCAGTTTTATTGCCAATGAACTGGATGTGTCGGGTGATGTTACCATCATGTCTGAAGGCCTCGTGGGGTTTGCCGATACCGAACAGCTCATCCTCGATGAACGCCCCGATTTAAAATTCACCCCTTACATGGCACGGTTTCCAGAACGCGTGCGTGATCATGCCGGGGATATTTTCGCTGCAATCCGCCAAAAAGATTTCATTGTCCATCATCCATATGAGTCATTTGATGTCGTGGTGCAATTCATTCGCCAAGCTGCCAATGATCCCGATGTGGTAGCGATCAAGCAAACACTTTATCGCACCTCGCGCAATTCCCCGGTTGTGGCCGCATTGGCGAAAGCTGCCGAAGCTGGAAAATCGGTCATCGCTTTGGTCGAACTCAAAGCCCGCTTTGATGAAGAAGCCAATATCCAATGGGCCCGTGATTTGGAGCGTGCAGGGGTTCAAGTTGTGTTCGGATTCATTGAGCTTAAAACCCACGCCAAAGTTTCTATGGTGGTGCGCCGTGAGGGCGGCAACATGCGCACCTACGTGCATTTTGGCACCGGCAACTATCATCCCATCACCGCGAAGGTCTACACAGATCTCTCGTTTTTCACCTGTGACCCCGCCTTGTCACGCGATGCAGCACGCCTGTTCAATTTTATTTCAGGTTATGCGCAGCCCGAAGACCTTGAAAAAATATCACTCTCGCCAATCAATCTCAAAGATCGATTGTTGCACCATATTGCCGAAGAAATCGTCCACGCAAAGGCGGGCCGTCCTGCCCAAATTTGGGCCAAGCTCAATTCATTGGTAGACCCCGGAATTATTGACGCACTTTATACGGCAAGCCAAGCGGGAGTAAAAATTGAAATGGTGGTGCGCGGCATCAGCTGCCTGCGGCCTGGTGTGCCGGGTCTCTCTGAAAATATCCGTATTAAAAGCATTATCGGCCGCTTCCTTGAACATTCGCGCATTGTTTGCTTTGGCGCGGGCCATGGCTTGCCCAGCCCCAAGGCCAAAGTTTACATCGGCTCTGCCGATTGGATGCCGCGCAATTTGCACCGTCGTGTAGAAACTTTAATCCCCATTGAGAACCCCACCGTACACGAGCAAGTGCTAGATCAAATTATGGTGGCCAATTTGCGTGACAATCAGCAGAGCTGGCAATTGCAATCCGATGGCAAGTCGCGCCGTGTGGCCGTGGCCGCTGGCGAAGTGCCATTTAATGCGCACCAATTTTTTATGGAAAACCCTTCGCTCTCTGGACGTGGCAGCTCGCTTGGCGGTAAAGTGCCTGTGCAACCCCGCAAGAGGACGACAAAAACTAAATGAGTTGGCACCAAGGTTTTAGAACAGAACCCCCCAAATATCGCCCCATCGCCGTCGTCGATATCGGTTCTAATTCTGTGCGCCTTGTGGTCTATGACGGTTTGCGCCGTTCACCAGCCCCAATCTTTAACGAGAAAATTCTCTGCGGCCTTGGCAAAGGCGTAGCAATCACCGGTAAACTCAACGAGGCCGCCATCGCACGCGCCATGCAGGCTTTGCGACGTTTTAAGACTCTCGCAAAACAAATCGGCGTGAAGGAAATTCATGCCCTCGCCACCGCCGCCGCGCGTGAGGCCAGCAATGGCGAACAATTCATCACGCTTGCTGAAAAAGCTTTAGGGGCAGGCATCCGCGTTCTCACCGGAAAAGAAGAGGCGCGTTTTGCGGCACTGGGCGTCATCGCAGGCACACCTGAAGCCGATGGCTTGGCGGGAGATTTGGGCGGGGGTTCATTGGAGCTCATCAATATTCGTGATGGTAAGTTGCACGATGGTATAACGCTACCCATTGGCCCGTTACGCCTTATTGATCTATCAGGCGGTGACATGAGCCGGGCCCGCACTATTGTTGATGAGTATCTCAAAGACTTACCCATTCTCGATCAACTTAAAAATCGTACATTTTATGCTGTCGGTGGCACCTGGCGAAATCTGGCGCGGCTCCACATGGCACAAAGCCATTATCCGCTGCATGTGCTGCACCACTATTCAATGAACCATCAACAAGCGGCCGGTATTGCCGATCTGGTGTCCGGCCTCACCGCATCATCTCTCAAGGATGTGAAAGATATATCGAGAAGTCGTGTTGATACGATGCCGTTTGGCGCCATGGTTCTGGAGCGTTTGCTGGCACACAGCAAAGCCCGCGATGTAGTGATTTCAGTTTATGGTGTGCGCGAAGGTCTGTTGTTTTCAAAGCTGCCGCGCAAGAAAATGCAATCGGATGCATTGTTATCTTCATGTTGGGATTTTGCCCGCCGCTATGCGCGCTCACCATTGCACGAGTTGGAACTCTGTGATTGGACCGATCAAATCTTCGGTGACAAGGGTCTCGAAGAAAACGAAGAAGAAAAGCGCCTGCGCTATGCCGCATGTTTACTAGCTGATATTGGTTGGCGGGCTCACCCTGATTATCGTGCCGATCGTTCGCTGGGCATGATTTCGCAAGCGGCATTTGTGGGCATAGATCATCCGGGTCGCGTGTTCTTGGCGCTCACAGTCTTCTATCGTTATGAAGGCGAGTTGATGAAAGATGATCTTACGCGCCTGCTTGATGAAGGCCACATTGAACGGGCCCACTTGCTCAGCTCCGTGTTTCGCCTCGCTTATATCCTGTCGGCCGCTATGCCCGGCATGTTGCCGAAGATTGGCTTGAAAATGGGGGAGGGTAAAACCTTGGTTTTGACCTTGCCATCCAAACTCAGAGACCTGATGGGTGAGCGCGTCGAAAAAAGATTAGCTGGGTTGGCGTTCGAGATTGGGCGCACGCCGAAGGTGGAGATTAAGTAGTCCTCATCTCCGCATAATCACCGCTCTGCCATTTTCCATGCCAATGCAGGCTTTGCCATGCTTGATATCCAGCGCCAGATTGCCAAACACTTCGCGCCGCCAACCTTCCAGCAAAGGCACCTTGGCATTATCATCAACCGCAATGGCATCAATTTCTGCAGCACTGGCCAAAAGCTTTGGAGCAATGCCCTCATTTTCGCAGGCCACTTTCATGGCGAGTTTCAAAACCTCTGCTATAGCTTGCGCCGCTGCCGACATTTCATCATTGCGGCCTTTGAAATCAGGAATAGTTTTGGGATCACGCGCCTGACCTTCAGCCACAGCTTTAAGAATTGCTGACCCCATTGACGAATTCGCCGTTCCTTTAGATACTAAACGCAGTTGATTAATATCATCGGGCTTGTGTGGCATTTGAATGGCGATTTCAGCCAGCGCCTCATCCTTCAAAACCCGGCCACGCGGCACATTGCGGTTCTGTGCTTCTTTCTCACGCCAAGCTGCAATGCTCATTAACACGCCAAATTGCTTTTTGTTTTGAATGCGCGCCTTAATGCGTCGCCAACTTTCTTCAGGGTTCACAATATAAGTCGCTGGGTCAGTGAGGTTGGTTAGTTCATCGTCGAGCCAAGCGGAACGATTAGTTTCCTCGAGCATAACTTTCAGTTTTTCATAAACTGTGCGCAGATGCGTCACATCCGAGAGCGCGTAAGTTGCTTGCTTTGATGTGAGCGGGCGGCGCGTCCAATCGGTGAACTGTGATGATTTATCAATCGCAGCGCCAACCAGTTTGCGCACGATGGCTTCATAACCAACCTGATCACCAAAACCACACACCATGGCCGCAATTTGCGTATCGATCGCCGGATGAGGCAGGGCCTCGCTGAGGATATAAAGAATTTCAAAATCTTGTTTCGCAGCATGAAACACTTTCAGAACTTTGGTTTCAGCCATCAACGCAAAAAATGGCGCAAGGTCTAGACCATCCGCCAAAGGGTCAATCAACACCGCTTCAGAAGCGCCTGCCACTTGGATGAGGCAGAGCTTTGGATAGTAGGTGGTCTCGCGCAGGAACTCAGTGTCAACGGTTACAAATTCTTCCGCCGCCATCCGTGCGCAAAACGCTGCCAGTGCTTCGGTTGTAACAATCGGTTCGATCACAGGCGCTTCAGCTTTATTTAACATCAACCGAACACCCGCTTGAAAATTGTTCCCACATGTTTTGTGTGATAGCCCAAATCAAACAGCACTTCGAGTTCAGCGGGTGTCATCAATGCGGCCACTTCCTTATCGGCTTTGAGCAAATCCAAAAACTGCCCTTCACCGCGCCACACCGGCATCGCACAACGTTGCACGGCGGAATAGGATTCTTCGCGGCTCATGCCTTTTTGGGTGAGCGCAAGAAGAATACGCTGGGAATGAATGAGGCCGCCCAGCTTGTCTAAATTGCGCTGCATGTTTTCCGGGTAGACCAGCAGCTTATCAATCACGCCAGCCAAACGCTTTAAAGCAAAATCCAAATGCACGGTGGCGTCAGGCCCAATGCCGCGCTCCACTGAAGAGTGCGAAATATCGCGCTCATGCCATAAAGCCACGTTTTCCATTGCGGGAGTTACGGCAGAGCGCACAAGACGCGCGAGGCCCGTAAGGTTTTCGGTGAGCACCGGATTGCGTTTATGTGGCATGGCTGAAGAACCTTTTTGGCCGGGTGAGAAATACTCTTCCACTACCAAAACTTCCGTGCGCTGCAAGTGGCGAATTTCAGTGGCAAGGCGTTCGATGGAACTGGCCACCACACCGAGCACCGCAAAGAACATGGCATGGCGATCACGTGGGATCACTTGTGTGGAGACGGGCTCAACACTCAGGCCCATTTTCGCAGCGACATGTTCTTCAACGGATGGATCAATATTGGCGAATGTGCCAACTGCGCCGGAAATCGCACAAGTAGCAACATCTTTGCGGGCAATCACCAAGCGTTCACGGGCCCGTGTGAACTCGGCATAGGCAAAAGCCATCTTCAATCCAAAGGTCACAGGCTCGGCATGAATGCCATGACTGCGCCCGATGCAAACGGAATGCTGATATTCGAAGGCGCGTTTTTTGAGCGCCGCCAAAAGCTCATCAATATCTGCAATCAATAAATCAGCTGCACGGGTGAGCTGAATATTAAAGCAGGTGTCGAGAATATCCGACGATGTCATGCCTTGATGCACAAAGCGGGCTTCGGGGCCGACGATTTCTGAGAGGTGCGTGAGAAACGCAATCACATCATGCTTTACTTCAGCTTCAATGGCATCAATCCGCGCCACATCAAACACCGCATCGCGACCCTTGGCCCAGATGGTTTCCGCCGCTGATTTTGGGATAATGCCAAGTTCCGCCACTTGGTCTGCCGCATGGGCCTCGATTTCGAACCATATTTTGAAACGCGTTTGCGGTTCCCAGATTTGGGTCATTTCTTTGCGCGAATAGCGGGGGATCATGGGCGGGCCTTAATGTTATGTTCTGGCCCCCTGTAACAAATTAGGTGCGGCGGGGCTAGACCTTTAAAACGCCTTGAACGTCACAATTGTGAATGTATCGCGGATGCCTGAAATGGTCTGGACTTTCTGGGCGATGAAGTGGCCTATGTCCTCACCATCATTCAAGTAGAACTTCACCAGCAGATCATATTCGCCAGCTGTCGAAAAGATCTCGGATGCGATTTCAGCATCAGCAATGGCCGTCGCCACCTCATAGGATTTTCCAAGGTCACATTTAATTTGTACAAAGAATGCCCGCATTACGTGTCCTATTCAGGAGTTTCGGCGGCATAACCACCGTTTGACCACTTATACCACACAAAACGAGGTGGCTGCACGTCCCCTTTTGCATCAAATGCCAAGGAACCCAGAATTGTCGGCGTAGGCTTGCCGGAGCGCAGGTAAGCCGCAACGGCACGGCCATTATTGGCTCCCGCCACTTTCGCAGCCGCCGCAAATAATTGAACAGCAGCATAGGATGGAAGTGCAGCGCCATTGGCATCAAAGCCTTGTGCTTTCAGAGCAGTGATGACGGCCTTAGCATCATGCGATGATTGCGGGTCAACCGCAAAACTCACATGGGTGCCTTCACCCGCCTCTCCCGTTTTTTCCCAATATTGATCCGAGAGCAAAGCATCAGACCCAAACAAGGCCGTATTATTTAATTCCGCAGCAATGCGCCCGGCATCGCTGGCCTCACAGGCGAAATAGACCACATTGATCAGGTTGAGTTTGAGCTGATTGACCAGCGCAGCAAAATCGGGTGCCTCAGGTTTGAACGTCAACGTGAGCGCAGGGGCCTTGCCAAGATTAGAGATGAACCGGTTAACCTGCGCCACATGCGCTGGCGCACCATCGCTCAGCACGGCCACAACCCCAGTTGGAAAATCTTGAGCAATTCGCGACGCCGCAAACTCTCCCTCCGCATCATCGCGCGCGCCGAGCCGCATGACATTCCACAATCGCGCCTCTGTCAGGGCAGGTAAACTAGCCGATGGCGCAATCATTGGAATTCCAGAAGTTTCGTAAAGTCGAGCCGCCGTCAGAGCTGGGTTCGAACAAAAATGCCCAATTACTACATTGACTTTCTTGGTGATGAGATCCTGAGCTACAATTTCGGCGGTGCGATTGTCGCAGCCATCATCTTCGGGTTCTAACACTAAATGTTCACCAGAAAGTCCACCCGCAGCATTAATATCACCCACCGCGAGTTGCGCACCATGCAACATCTGTGCGCCAAATGCTGCGGAGGGGCCTGTCATCGGGCCTGCTAGGCCGATCACAATATCGGCATGGGCAACGCTACTCATTAGTCCGAATGCCAAGAGCCAATGCCGCACAACGCCACTCCAAAATAGAAGAACCCGCGCAAGGTTACCTGCGCGGGTTCTATTTAGACAAGCAATTTATTAGTTGATTGTGTCGTCTTGAGCATATTTGCCGTTGTCGAATTTATACCAAACATATTTTGCACCGATGATGTCGCCCTTAGCGTCCAACTTGATTGGTCCGATAACGGTCTTCATTTCGTTGCCAGCACGAAGCCAAGCAGCAATTTTCTTGTTGTCAAGACCCTTGGTTGCAGTGGCAGCTTCAGCATACATCTGGATCGCAGCGTATGTGTTCAGTGTGTAGCCTTCTGGATCGAAACCGGCAGCTTTGAACTTGGCAACCAACTCCTTGGCTTCTGGAATGTTGCGTGGTTCTGGAGCAAACGTGAAAATCATGCCCTTGGCAGCTTCACCAGCAATGGTCCAGAATTCAACGTTGTTCATTGAATCGCCCGACAGCATTTGTGATGTCATGCCTTGTTCGCGCATTTGCTTCAAAATGAGTGCGCCTTCCGGATGGTAACCACCAATGTATACAGCATCAATGCCAGCATCTTTCATCTTAGAAACGAGAGCTGAGTAATCCTTTTCACCAGGATTGATTGATTCAGCGACTGTTTCTTTGAGGCCAGCAGCGTTCATTGCAGCCTTAGTTGCATCGGCCAAGCCTTTGCCATAGGCAGACTTGTCATCAATGATAGCCACTTTTTTGCCAGCATAATGCTTAGCAAGGAAGTTACCGGCAACAAGGCCTTGCGCATCGTCACGACCGCACACGCGGGCGACGTTCCAGCCACCAGCGTCGGTGAAAGTTGGGTTTGTGGAAGCAGGCGTAATTTGCAGAATGCCTTCTTCTTCGTAAACTTTAGAAGCTGGGATTGATGAACCGGAGCAGAGATGGCCTGCAACGAACTTCACACCCTTTGAAGCCATTTGGTTGGCAACAGCAACGGCTTGCTTTGGATCGCAAGCATCATCACCGATTTCCAACTTCAACATTTCGCCATTCACACCGCCAGCGGCGTTAATGTCAGCGACGGCCATTTCAGCGCCGCGCTTATATTGTTCGCCAAGGGCTGCGAGCGAGCCAGTGATTGGGCCCACTGTTGCAATGGTAATATCAGCCCAAGCAGTTGAGGCAGAAAGAGCCGCCGCGAAGCTGAGCGCAATGCCTGACAAAATAAGTTTCTTCATAGATTAGTCTCCCTAAAAGTTTTGTGACCTAATGGTC
>JANMWK010000126.1:0-3922 GCA_031393975.1 Hyphomicrobiales bacterium | reverse complement strand
GAGCCCCACCCCACCCCGCGCCCGTTCTTCGTGATAAGCGGCATGGGCATCAGACGGCATGCCATCAATGTCGCCCAGAGCTGTGAAGTGGGGCTGAAAAACAAATCGATTGCGAAGCGCCACTTTCCCGATTGCAAAAGGAGAAAGTAGCAACGGGAATGCATTGGCGCCACCGGCAATTACAGTTTTCTCATTCTCATCAAACAGAAAAGGTTTCTCTGTCATTGCACCCTCCGATCACGCCTGTGTATTGGGCAATCCACCATTTTCAATTGAACCTAATAATAGAACTTGGACTTGCCCCCGCCAGCAGAACTTATAAATGCTATTCTGGGTTATAAACCTATAGCCTTTCCTGTTTCCTGATCAAACAGAGGATTTTTTGATCGGTCTATCATCAGTGGCATTACATCGCCACGCTTATGGTTGACCCGTCCGCGTAGCGCTGCCGTAATTTGATGTCTTTCGATCTCAGTTATCACTTGGGTCTCGGATCCCGTGGGTTCAACAACTGACAACACCTGCGACACATCGGCGGTACGTCTGCCTTTGGGTTGCTCCATGTGTTCTGGACTAATACCAAAAATTGCGGGCTTGCCCTCCTGGGCCTTTGAAACAGAACGCGGCAGCAGCAGAAGTCCGCGATTCGTGCGAAACACAACTTCATTATTGTATCGCTCAACTTTGCATTCAATCAAATTCATAGCGGGCGAAACGATGAAACCAGCAACGAAAAGATTGGCAGGACGGTCATAGAGATCAAGTGGTGCGCCCAGCTGCTCTACAATACCACCGTTCATCACGACAATTCGGTCCGCCATGGTCATGGCTTCCAGTTGATCGTGGGTAAAATAAACCATTGTCGTGTTAAGGTGGTGACGCGGAGCTTTGATCTCGGCTCGCATCTGTACGCGAGGCTTCGCATCGAGATTGGACAAGGGCTCATCGAAGAGAAACACTTTCGGGTCGCGAACAATGGCGCGCCTCATGGCGACGCGCTGACGCTGGCCGCCCGAGAGTTGACGAGGGGTGCGTTCGAGAAGCTGTGTAAGGGCAAGAATGTCCGCAGCACTTTGGACACGTTCGTCGATGTTGTTAATAGGCTAAGTGGTGGCCTGAATGGCCTTCTTCTTTGACCCTTGCGGGGTCGCGTTTCCGAGAGTGAATTCCAGGTTTTTCAAATAAGTCAGTGCACTTCTGGCGACCCGATCAGGGTCAACCTTGCGGGTGTTGAAACCGATCTCCATAGTGAGATAACCCTTGAATGCAATGGTCTTCAGAGCCTGCATCACGCCACGCCAGTCAATACTGCCTTCGCCGGGGGGAAGCCGGTCATCGTCAGCAAAGTGGACGTGATCGAGGTGTTCGGCCATTTCATAAACGTAGTCTGAACTCACTTCATTGCGGTAAAGCGCGTGATAGGTGTCGAACATGACTTTGACATTCGCAAGTCCGCATTGCTGGCGCAGCAGCAAGGCATGTCCCGCACTATCAATCAGGTTCGAATCTGCAGAAGTGGGCTCAATGACAATCGTGATGCCTTTGTTGGCCGCATATTTTGCAATGTTAGTGAGGGCAGCGAGCGACCATTCCCACGCATTTTCGTAGGAAACGCCAAAGGCGCGCCAGCCACAGATATAGAGAACCCGAGAAGCACCGAGGTCGTGCGCGAGGTCCACAACTTCCTTGTAATGACCAATCGCGGAGATCCGCTCTTCCGGAAGAATTGATGCCGGGTTATTACCGGGGCCGCCGCCAGGTGCCGGCAACAGGCTGACGGGCACAAGCCCCAAATCCTTCATCAAGGACTTGAGGTCACGCCGCTTGGTTGCTCCAAGATGTGCAGGCCAGGCATGAGGTGCAGCACAGCCAATCTCGATTCCATCATATCCAATGGAAGCAATACGTCTGATTGTTTCTTCCAATGAATAGGATGGCACCCAGCACGGAAAACTGGAATAGACCCACGTATTGAAAGCATATTTAAAAGACATCGGCGGCTCCCTTGATTTTCATGAAAACAACTCCAGTTCCGCACGATGACTATCGAGTTGGAGTAACTCCAAGTCAAACCAAAATTGCACTACATGGACACGATTTTTTTTGCTTGCGAGTTCGGCTTTGGGTCAAAATCAGTAGCCAGAGAACGGAACATTGATGTCCGCTTCACACACTTTTTCGGACATTATGCCATTCAAGCTGCACAAGACAATCGGTCCAAACCATCACAATTAATTTCTTACAATATGATAATGTATGGAGCCTCGGCAAATTATGGGGCTTAAGGGAAATTGTAATTATAATATGACCCACCGGCCATGTCAGTTTTTCAAGTGAATAGAATGGAAGGCATACGCCCTAAACATTCGCTCCGCTGGCCAGCCATGTCGCGCATTCTTGGCCGAGTTCTTCCTTAGCCTTGTCCTCATAGGCTTTAACCTCGTCCACCGAAAGACTATCACGCCAACGACCATTGCTGCCTTTGTTAATGAAAGTGGTGGCACCGCCTTTCCAAACTGATCCACCGCGCGGCGCGACTTCAACGGCATGCATTTTCATATAATCAAAGGTGCAATGTTCAACGATTTTTGGCAGAAGTTTTTCATCTATGGCAATATCGAGAAACGCGGCGATGCGTCTGATCGATCCTTCAAGATCGTGTTGCATATCGTTGAAGTGAACCAGCAACACATTTGGTAAGTGGCGAATGTCCCACCACGAGCGGATGTGCTGCCAATAAGGCCATATGGGGAATCCGTTTTTCTCGAACCATTCCGTATAGAACTCGTGTGGGTCTGCTGTTCCGCGCACCATTGGTGGAGCGCCATGAATGGCGCCGCGATTGTAGTCCTCGAAATATTGATCAGTGCCATTAAAGTGATGATTGTGAAAACTCCACGCAGCGTCGCGGCCATCGCGCCCGATATAAATATATTTGGCTTTAGGTGAAAAGACCAAGGCGTCAACTGGCAGATGGGTTTTTACAAACCGCCTGTGAGTTTGACCATCCAGTGCGGCAAGAGCGGGGGGCGGCAAAATCCGCAGATCAACCCAGGGCGACATTTGATGAATATTCAAACCTTCAACACCGTCGAAAATCAGCTGCGATACGATCTGCTGCGTCCACGTCGTGCCAGACTTGGCGTAAGTCGCGATCACGATATCATCGTCACGGAACTTGAAATCGTTCCAGACTGTAGAGTTCATATGGAAATTATGAAGCTCTCGGGCTTTTTGCGGCCACACAACAGCAGCGGAGCCAGCGTTATTCTTGCCATGGGTTTGAGTCTGCGAAGTTTGAGGGTCTGATGCCATGTTCGCTCTTCCAAATTAAGATTGACCCCCACGCAGCCACGATAGTGTAAGTGATTACGTCTGTTAAGTGGTATTTGCCAAGTGAGTAGCAATGGAGGCAGCATCTAGCCGATCAATCCGCAAAGCGGGCGCAATTGTTTAAGATCGTACTGGTGCAGAATGGCGCAACCGATAACTTTGCCTCACTCCAAAGTCTCAAATGGCAGATTCACGTTTACGGCAAAGTAAATCAGGCAATCGCAACAGTTGCGGAAAATAATCGATTGCAACTCTACACTTTTGAATGGACAGCGAATGCAAAGTGCGTCGGAATTACAAAATAAACTGCCTATCTGTTGCGGCCCGATGGCTGCATTGCAATCGCGGTGGTCTCAAAAAAATACAGAAGGGTTAAAGAATGCGAACAGCCGTTTTGAGGACGCGAAGCGGACGTTGTTAAAGACGGGAAGCAATGCCCGGTTTGGGTCGATGCTGTCGAAAAAGGACTTGAGATTTTCAGCGAACAGTGATTCCGTTGCTTTGTCGAATTCAATGCACGGAGGCTTATCATGATGGGCAGACGGGACCGAGATCAGGCAAGTTTGTTTTACGATTTCAATCTTGATGA
>JANMWK010000069.1:0-3331 GCA_031393975.1 Hyphomicrobiales bacterium | reverse complement strand
ACCGAAATGCAAAGCGGTTACCGCCTTGGGCAACTTCGGCATATCTTTCTTCAACAAATTGCGCGAGGCCGAAGCATCATCCACAAATGAATACCTTGCATGGCCACCCAAAAGTTTTACAAAGGCCAGCGTGGTGTGCAGTTCTTTGCGCTTTACATAACGCAAATCCACCTTCGATTCTGCCAAGCCCTCGGCCAAACTATCACCAAAGAAATCGGTGCTGATGCCGCCAAAAAATCCGGTTGGAACGTCGAGGCGGCCCAATGCGATGGCCGTATTATAGATCGAACCGCCGTTAAACGGTTGATACACAAATGCGCCATCTGCACCTTTACGGGGCAAAAAATCGATCAAAGCTTCGCCGCAACACAAAATCATGACATTTCCTCTTCAACGTTGCATAACAAACGCATGGCCCCCATGCAATAAATCTCGCAGCCTGATTTATTGCAATGTAGTTTTCCACAGTGTAGAGCGTCATTTTGATTAGCGTACCTCAATTTCATTGGAGCAAGCTTTATGACCGCCCGCCTCATTCCTGTTGATCCATTTGACATCGTTGTATTTGGCGCAACGGGGGATTTGGCCCAGCGCAAATTAATTCCTGCATTGTTCCACCGTGACGAACAAGGCCAAATTCCGGCCGAAGCACGCATCATCGGCACATCGCGCCGTGAGATGAGTGATGATGAATTCCGCAAATTCGCAACCACGGCGCTGGAATTGTTTGTCGAAGAAAAACTGCGCACGCCAGAAATGATGCAAAAGTTTTTGGGCCGCTTTACCTATATCGCGGCAGAGGCAAGCAAAGAAGACGGTTGGTCAAAGCTTGATGAAGCGCTGGCGCAAAACCAGGACCGCATTCGCGTGTTCTATCTTGCTGTTGGCCCCGATCTGTTCGGCCCCATTTGTGAGCGCTTGGGCAACCATAAACTCGTCACCCCAAAATCGCGCGTGGTCGTTGAAAAGCCATTGGGCAAAAGTGGTGAATCGGCGCAAGCGCTGAACGACGCAATCGGCAAGGTTTTTGCCGAACCGATGATCTACCGCATTGATCATTATCTCGGCAAAGAAACCGTCCAGAACTTAATGGCATTGCGCTTTGCCAATTCGATGTTCGAACCTTTGTGGACAGCAGCCCATATTGATCATGTGCAAATCACAGTTGCTGAAACCTTGGGCGTTGAATCGCGTGCCGGTTATTACGACTCATCGGGTGCATTACGTGACATGGTGCAAAATCACATTCTCCAGCTCTTATGCCTTGTTGCAATGGAACCTCCAAGCTCGATGGATGCCGATGCTGTTCGTGATGAAAAACTGAAAGTTTTGAAATCTCTCAAAACGCTGACAGCAGATCAGTTGGAGAGTAATGTTGTGCGGGGCCAATATCGCGCCGGTTCCACAGAGGCAGGCGCCGTTAAAGGCTATCTTGAAGAACTCGGCAACCCCGATTCAAAAACTGAAACATTTGTGGCCATAAAAGCGGAAATCGCTTCGTGGCGGTGGAGCCAAGTGCCGTTCTATCTGCGCACTGGAAAGCGTCTCGCTCAACGCGAGTCGGAAATTATGGTCGAGTTCAAGCCAGTTCCAATCAATGTGTTCGCAAGATCTGCAGGCAACTTGCAACCCAATCGTTTGGTTATTCGATTGCAGCCTGATGAAGGTGTCAAGCTTTGGCTAAGTGTGAAAGAGCCCGGCCCCGGTGGCATGCGCCTGAAGAACGTGCCGCTTGATATGAGTTTTGCTGATACCTTCACTGCGAGACAACCGGAAGCCTATGAACGTCTGTTGATGGACGTGGTGCGCGGCAACCCAACACTGTTTATGCGCCGTGACGAAGTGGCCGCCGCTTGGAGATATATTGATCCCATTTTAGATCATTGGAAGGACACCACTGATGTTCCCAAGCCCTATACATCGGGCACTTGGGGCCCGACATCGGCAATTGCTTTGATTGAACGCGATGGTCGCACTTGGTATGAAGGCGAGGGCGCATGATCGCTAACCAGCGGATTTTTGAGGAAGGTTCAGCGTTGGCTGGCACATTGGCGCAAGATGTTGCGGGTTGGTTAAAAGCGGCTATTGTTGCCAAAGGCAGCGCAGTCATTGCGGTCTCAGGTGGCACAACGCCAAAACCATTTTTTGCGGCTTTATCAAAACAAGAACTAGACTGGTCAAAAGTCACCATAACGCTGATCGACGAACGCCAAGTGCCCGAAGATAACCCGCGTTCTAATGCAAGATTAGTGCGTGATAATCTGTGGTGTAACGAAGCCGCTGTGGCACAATTTATGCCACTCTATCTCAATCCACTTATTGGTCGCATCGCACCCTTTGATGTTGCCATTCTGGGTATGGGCAATGATGGCCACACAGCGTCATTTTTCCCTGACGGCGATAATCTGGCCAAGGCCATTGATAAGGCTAACTCAGATGCTGTGATAGAAATGAATGCGGTTGGAGCTGGTGAGCCGCGCCTGACCTTCACATTGCCGCGTATTCTTGCAGCGTCTCACCTTTGCCTCCATATTCAAGGCCAAGACAAAATGCAGGTTTTAGACAAAGCACTTGCTGGAACAGACAAATTCGAAATGCCAGTGCGTGCGGTGCTTCATTCTACCAAACCATTTGATATTTATTGGTGTCCATAATGTCCGTACACAGAACAGTTTCCGCCGTCACCGAAAAGATCATTGCGCGCAGTAAGACGAGCCGCAAAAACTATCTCGAAAAAATCGAACGCGCCATTGACAGCCAACCAAAGCGCAAGGCTTTAGGCTGTGCCAATATTGCCCATGGTTTTGCCGCGTGTGGTGCGGGCGACAAAAACGCATTGCGCAATGGCTCAGGCCCCAACCTCGCAATTGTCACATCCTATAACGACATGCTCTCGGCCCATCAGCCATTTGAATTCTATCCTGATCTCATCCGCCAAGCCGCAAGAGAGGCAGGCGGCACCGCGCAAGTGGCAGGCGGCGTTCCCGCCATGTGCGACGGTGTAACCCAAGGCGAAACCGGAATGGAACTCTCGCTGTTCTCGCGCGATGTCATTGCCATGTCGACGGCCATAGCACTCAGCCACCAAATGTTTGATGCAAGCGTATATTTGGGTGTCTGCGATAAAATTGTGCCGGGCCTCATCATCGGTGCATTGGCATTCGGCCATTTGCCAGCCGTCTTCATCCCGGCTGGCCCCATGACATCTGGTTTGCCCAATGAGGAAAAAGGTAAAATCCGGCAGCTCTATGCGCAAGGCAAAGTCGGACGCGAGGCGCTGCTTGAAGCGGAAAGCCAAGCCTATCACGGCCCCGGCACTTGCACATTTTAC
>JANMWK010000211.1:0-22258 GCA_031393975.1 Hyphomicrobiales bacterium | reverse complement strand
CGAACTTCAAGTTCGGTCACACCTTGGGCGCATTCAATAATTTTGAGTCCGCCTTTGACCACATCCATCACAGCAAGATTGCTGATAATGCGGTTGACCACGGCTTTGCCGGTGAGCGGCAAAGTGCAAGCTTTCAGCACTTTGCTTTCTCCTGCCTTGTTAGTGTGATCCATCACCACGACCACGCGGCCAACTCCTGCCACCAAATCCATGGCACCACCCATGCCTTTGACGAGCTTTCCGGGGATCATCCAATTGGCAAGGTCACCATTCTCAGCCACTTCCATGGCGCCCAGAATAGCCATGTTAATCTTGCCACCACGGATCATGGCAAAGCTTTGGGCAGAATCAAAAAATGCCGTTTGTGGAAGTTCGGTGATGGTTTGCTTGCCAGCGTTAATCAGGTCGGCATCTTCTTCACCTTCAAACGGAAATGGGCCCATGCCCAGCATTCCGTTTTCAGATTGAAGAGTGACTTCCACGCCAACTGGAATATAGTTCGCCACCAGCGTTGGAATGCCAATGCCAAGGTTCACATACCAACCATCTTGCAGTTCTTGTGCTGCACGCGCAGCCATTTGGTTTCTATCCCAAGCCATAATTATACAACCCTCTTGCGTGTGGTGCGCTGTTCGATGCGCTTTTCGTGATGACCCTGAATAATGCGGTGAACATAAATGCCGGGGGTGTGAATGGTGTCGGGATCGAGCGCGCCCAGTGGAACGATCTCCTCCACTTCGGCCACGCAGATTTTTCCACAGGTCGCGGCAGGTGGATTGAAATTGCGTGCGGTTTTGCGGAACACCAGATTACCTGAAGGATCTGCCTTCCAGGCTTTCACGATTGAGAGATCAGCGACAATGCCCTGTTCTAAAATATAGGTCTGGCCATTAAAATCCTTGTGCTCTTTGCCATCGGCAATCATCGTGCCCACACCGGTTTTTGTGAAAAAGCCGGGGATGCCTGCACCCCCTGCCCGCATACGCTCAGCCAATGTGCCTTGCGGGTTAAACTCCAGCTGTAATTCACCACTCAAGTATTGGCGCATGAACTCCGCATTCTCGCCCACATAAGACGACATCATTTTTTTCACTTGGCGGCTTTCCAAAAGCACACCCAAACCAAAACCATTAACGCCTGCGTTGTTGGACGCTACAGTAAGATTTTTGGTGCCTGCATCTTTAATTGCAGCAATTAATAGTTCCGGAATGCCGCATAGGCCAAAGCCTCCAGCAGCAATTAACATGCCATCAAACAACACGCCTTCTAAAGCCTTGGTGGCGGTTTCATAAATCTTCTTCATCAAAACTCCTGGGGCGCATTCGAGTTGGCGAACCTGTCGCTAGATTAAATAGCCCGCCAGTGGAGAAAATTACAACAAATTCCCTCGGTTATGGAGTGCCTGCGGCAAAGCTGTCTAGAAGCCCGAGCGCTCATGATTAAACTATTCTGCCTTCCTTCACAAATTCCCGCATGATGGCAGATTCAAGGGCTTTGAGATCGAGTTGCGGCGCCCTATTTGCGAGGAGATCAATAGCGCAATGTTGCGTCACATTGATTATGCTGGCTCCGGTCAGCTCTTGTTTGGCAGCAACTCTGCTGCCAGAAGTGCTTGCGCACCGAAAGCTTACGGCTATCAAGAAAACGATTTTACGGAGTTCGGCGTTAAGGATCCCCCAAGACCTGAAGCAGCATCAGGTCAAACCAAACGAGCATGCAGCAGTGATCTATTTGGCCACGCGCGCTACCGGGCGATTTGGCCAAAAATCGGAACTTGGCGACTGAAATTAGACAAATCGATGATATTTCTCATGTCGAATATTCTGCTAATTGCTCTTGGACCTCTCGCAATATGGCTGGGTTGGTCAAAATAATCCGTACTTGCCAACACACTCCAATTAAAATCACACTGCCCGTCTGGGATATTGGATGGTAAAACTTTTTGATGAAACGGGGCTGGGTAACGGCGCGGTGCGAACGCCATATGCCAGTGCCGGGCCTGATTGATCTTTACCGGGCTGGCCGAGTGACCATTGTGAACGCACCGGCATTGCTGATGATAAATCGATCTACACCTACCTTCCTGATGTCATTGAGTTTTACACGGGTGAAAAACCTCTGCTGAAAAATGTGCCTACGTGGCGTTGTAGCGCGGGTGAGTCTTTGTCATATGTCCTCGATCATCTTGGTGAACTGGTGGTGAAAGAGGTTCATGGCTCCGGTGGTTTTGGCATGTTGGTGGGGCCCACATCCACCAAGGCTGAAATTGAATCCTTCCCCGCCAAACTTAAACAGCGTCCAACAAATTATATTGCTCAGCCCACTCTAGCGCTCTCATCGGTGCCGACTTACACAAGCTCAGGTGTGGCACCTCGTCATGTCGATTTGCGCCCATTTGTTTTATCGGGCGACCAAATTCGCATTACCTGTGGCAGACTGGCACGCGTTGCACTAAAAGAGGGATCGCTCGTCGTGAACTCCAGTTAAGGCGGCGGCACCCAAGCCTTCTGATGTGGGTAGTGATTTGGACATGCAGCAATGGGCGCAGATTTTGCGCAGTGTTTCAGCGCATCGCTCATACCGCTGGTTTTACCGGGATAGCCGCTATCGCCCTTGGTTGATTGCTGAATTTCTGATCTTACGTGAAGAGATGCCGCGCTCCTTGGTGTTTAGCCATCAATGGATTCATACTGCTTTAGAGGGCTTAGCGAATTTGCACGGACAAAAATATATCTGTCACGATATGATAGCAGAGTCATTGGCGCGATTACGAGCCGGAAAAATGGAGGATATCTTTCAAAATGGTTTGCATGAATATCTGCGAAATTTCATAACCACTAACACTAGTTTGTCGGCTGCCATCAGCCAGACTTATAATTTTCCGTGAATATCATGCGCATCAAAACTCATCACGAAACCCACTATAAATATGATGCAAAACCAAGTTACTTGGTGCAGCGCTTGCATCTACAGCCCGCCGACTTTTCATCACGAAGGCCGTGAATTGGGTTAGAAAAAGGCCTCGTCATGGCAGCGGATACCCGCACCAATGCTGGCGTGGACAATGTGGGCAAGTTTGAAAAGCTTTTCATATGGGAATTTCCGGGCGACCGGGTTTTTGTGTTGCTCACCGCTGGCAACCTGGCTGTTACGCAAGCAGTGACCAGCATGTTGTCAGAACAAATTGCACACCCACCCGAAAATGGCGAAACTCTAAAATCTGCCGTCACTATGTTTCAAGCGGCTTTGGTGGTGGGCAATGCCGTGCGTTCAGTTAAAGCCAGCGATGAAGGTTTTCTAACCGCAAACGGTGAGGCCTTTGCGGCAAGCTTCATTTTTGGCGGACAAGTGGGCACTGAGCGCCCTCGGTTATTCAATATTTATGCTGCCGGCAATTTCATTGAAGCGACACCAGACACGCCATTTTTTCAAATTGGCGAGCATAAATACGGCAAACCTATTTTGGACCGTGTGGCTCGCAGCGACATGGGCTTAGGCGATGCCTATTTTAAAATGCTGTCTACGGAATGGTCAAAGGCATTACGGTCTGCATTCGTGAATATTGAAGCCTTAGATCTCTAGCGCGTGACAGGCGGCAAAGGTTTTTCCGTGCTGTTTGAGTTCCGGATTCACAGTGTGACATTTTTCAAACGCGATTGGACAGCGCGGATGGAAAGTGCAGCCTGAAGGTGGCTTGAGTGGCGAAGGCAACTCGCCTTTCAGAATCATGCGTTCGCGTTTTCGGGTGGGATCAGGCGTTGGTGTGGCTGACAGCAACGCCTGGGTATAAGGGTGCTGCGGATTTGCGAATATCGCATCGCGCGTCCCCTGCTCCACCACACGACCGAGATACATCACCATCACATCATCAGCGATGTGCTTTACCACGGAAAGATCATGACTGATGAAGAGATAGGCGAGATTGTGTTTTTCTTGCAAATCGGCCAGCAGATTGAGCACTTGGGCCTGAATGGAAATGTCTAACGCAGAAACAGGTTCATCCAACACCAACACTTCAGGTTCAAGCATTAAGGCTCGTGCAATAGCGATACGTTGGCGTTGGCCACCGGAGAACATGTGCGGGTAACGTTCATAGTGTTCGGGGCGAAGGCCCACACTGTCCATCATGGCACGGACTTTTTCGGTGCGTTCGACTTTGCTGTGGTTGGTATTGACCAGCAGCGGCTCCTCAAGTGTCGTACCAATTTTTTGGCGGGGGTTGAGCGAGCCGTAAGGATTCTGGAAAACGATTTGTACTTTCGGGCGAAGGCCGCGCAGAGTTTCAGCACTCGCACCGACGATGTCTTTGCCTGCAATATTTAATGTGCCTGCGGTAGGCGGCTCTATCATTGTCACCAGCCTTGCCAGGGTCGATTTTCCACAACCGGACTCTCCGACCACAGCAAGAGTTTTGCCTCGGTCTAAAGTGAAGCTTGCACCATCAACAGCTTTGAGCTTTGCCGATTCGCTGAAAGGTCCTCGCGAGATATTGTAATAACGGGTGAGATTTTGAGCGTTGAGAATTTGGGTCATATGGGTTTACCCAAGGGATAGTGACATAAGGCACCATAGTTCATTGTGGGTGGGGTTGTTCGGCAAAAATCGGTGGCGAAGGAGCAGCGTGGAGAAAAGAGACACCCCTTGGGCCTGTCAAATTGACCGGGCACCACACCTTGAATAGAAGGCAACCTGCGACCAGTGGCCCGCTCTGGCAGGGCCGATAACAGCGCCGAAGTATAGGGATGGCGTGGGCTTGCAAACAATTGGGCAACAGCTTGTTCCTCGACCTTCTGGCCGGCATATTGCACGCTTACCCTTTCAGCTGTTTCGGCAACCACGCCCATCGAATGCGTGATTAGAACCAAACCCATACCTTTGTCTTTTTGTAATGATTTAAGCAGTTCTAAAATTTGCGCCTGAATAGTCACATCCAAAGCCGTTGTTGGTTCATCGGCAATGAGCAGTTTGGGATTGCAGGACAGAGCCATAGCGATCATCACGCGCTGGCTCATGCCGCCGGAGAGTTGGTGTGGGTATGATGAGAGGCGGGTTTCAGGTGCGGGAATGCCCACCTCTTCAAGAAGCTCAATGGCGCGCTTGCGGCGTTGCGACTTATCCAGATCAAGATGAGTTTGCATCGCTTCCATGAGTTGAAAGCCCACAGTGAAACAGGGGTTAAGGCTGGTCATTGGTTCTTGAAAAATCATCGCTATGTCTTTGCCGGTGATTTTTCGACGATCTTCAGGGGTAATGTTTAAAAGGTCGCGACCATCGAAATTTATGAGATCGGCCGTGACAGCCGCGGTCCAGGGAAGAAGGCCCATCACAGCCAGCATGGCGACAGATTTTCCTGATCCTGATTCCCCCACCACAGCAAGCACTTCACCGGCATCGACATTCATTGACACACCATCCACCGCGCGAAAGCCACCGCTAGATGTTTTGAATTCCACCGTGAGGTTTTGAATTTGAAGCAGGGCCATGGTTCAGCTTCTCCGCAGGCGTGGGTCGAGTGCGTCTCGCAGGCCGTCACCCATCAGATTTATCGCTAGAACTGTAATAAGGATGGCCATGCCGGGCAAAGCCATGACCCATGGGTTAGATGTGATGAGATCACGCGTATCTGCCAGCATCGAACCCCACTCTGGCAAAGGTGGTTGTGCGCCTAAACCCAAGAAACCCAGAGCGGCGGCTTCGAGAATGGCGTCAGAAATTCCCAATGCAGCCTGCACGATGAGAGGCGCCACGCAATTGGGCAACACGGTCGAGAACATTAATCGCCACGATCCAACACCTGCAACTTTTGCAGCTGTCACGTAATCCTTGCTCAATTCACCAAGAGCAGTGGCCCGAACCAGAATGACAAAGCGCGGTAAATAAACAATTGTGATAGCAATGATGGTGTTGATAAGATTGGGTCCGATGACGGCGATAATGAGAATGGCCAAAACCAAATCTGGGATGGCCAAAATCAAATCCATGATGCGCATGATAATCACATCAATAATGCCGCCAACAAAAGCTGCAAGCAAAGCAAGGCAGGTACCAATAAAGGCGCCAACAATCATGATGGACAAGCCGATGAACAGTGAAATGCGGGAGCCATAGAGAATGCGCGAGAGCATATCTCGACCCAACGGATCGGTGCCGAGTGGGAATTTCCAATTGCCGCCTTCAGCCCAAATGGGTGGCAATTTGGTAAAGTCTCTAAATTGTTCAAGCGGATCATAAGGGGCCAAAACATTTGCGAAAACCGCGCAGATTATGACGAAGCCCACGACTATCGCACCGATAACAGCTCCACGATTTTCACGGAATGAATACCAGAAGGCACGCAAAGCGCCGGGTGGAGCACGACCGATGACTTCAGCGACCATGGCGGATTCTCGGATTAATCAGGCCGTAAAGCATATCCATGATGAAATTGAGCACGATTACCAAGCTGGCGATCAACATTATACCGCCCTGTAAGGCTGGATAATCGCGACGTTCGATGGAATGAATCAACCAATTTCCTACACCAGGCCATGAAAAAATGGTTTCAGTAAGAACCGCACCAGCCAATAAAAAGCTAAGCTGCACACCAATCATAGTAACCACAGGAATGAGCGCATTGCGTAATGCGTGAAAACCAATCACGCGAAAAACTGAGAGGCCTTTGGCTCGCGCCGTTCGCACATAGTCTTCCTCAAGAACTTCCAACATGGACGAGCGCGTCATACGGGCAATGGCCCCTAGAGGAATGGTACCCAAAACAATCGTCGGCAAAATAAGGTGGCGTACCACATCCCAAAATGCACCCTTCTGATCCGACAGCAATGAATCAATCAGAAAAAATCCGGTCACTTGCGGATAGAAATATTTTATCAAATCAACCCGTCCCGAAACAGGCGTGAGGTGCAATGTATTGGACATCAACAAAATAAGCATGAGACCCCACCAAAACAGTGGCATAGAATAGCCAATGAGAGCAACGCCCATCATCGATTGATCATAAATACTGCCACGTTTTGCAGCAGCGATCACACCTGCTGGAACGGCTATGATAACAGCAAAGAACATGGCACACATCGTAAGTTCTAATGTGGCCGGAAATAATGTGAAAAATTCAGTGGTGATCGGTGTTTTAGAAACAATCGACGTGCCAAAATTACCGTGCAGCAAAGCCCACACGTAATCAAGGAACTGCTTCCACACCGGTTGGTCTAGTCCCATATCATGACGCAACTCTGCGAGGCGCTCAGGCGAAATTCCGCGCTCCCCCCGGCGCACCTCGATAGGATCGCCGGGAACAAGGCGGATCATGATGAAGGTGACAAACATGAGGGCGACAAATGTGGGCAACGTGAGGGCTGCGCGTTTTAGAAGATATTTGATCATCTAAAAATGCCCCCACCCCTTTACAGGATGAGGGCCTCTTACTTTACGGTGCTACGTCTACGTCTTGGAACTCATGGGCGCCAAGTGGACTGACTTTATAACCAGTCACTTCTTTGCGCACCGGTTCAAACACGGTGGAGTGAGCGATGGTCATCCATGGTGCTTGTTTTTTGAAGATGGCTTGCATCTCAGCATAAATTTTCGAACGCGCAGCTTGATCAGTGATCTTGCGGGCTTCTAACAATTTAGTGTCAAAGTCTTTGTTGCACCACTTGGCAATGTTCTGGCCAGCTGGAGTTCCATCAGCCTTGCAAGAGAGCAAGAACAAGAAATTATCTGGATCGCCATTGTCACCCGTCCAACCGAGCAAGCCCATTTGATGTTCGCCAGCCTGTAAGCGTTTGCGATATTCACCCCATTCATAAGACACGAGCTTGGCGTGAATGCCCACCTTTTCCAAATCAGATTGCATCATTTCAGCCATGCGCTTGGCATTTGGATTGTAGGGGCGTTGCACTGGCATCCACCACAAATCTGTATCAAGCGAAGTAACGCCCGCTTTAGTGAGCATTTCTTTGGCCTTCACCGGATCATAGGTGTAGTCGACTGTTGAATCATCGTAGGACCAAATTGTCGGTGGCAGCGGGTTCTTTGCTGGTTGGCCGGCGCCTTGGTAAACTTCTTTCAATATTGCAGCTTTGTCGATGGCCATATTGATGGCTTGACGCACTTCAACCTTATCAAAGGGAGCCTTCATCGCATTCATTGAAAGGTAGCCCACATTCAGGCCTGCTTGTTGCAAAAGTTGAATGTCGCCATCTTTGCCCATGGCAGCAAGATCAGCCGGATTTGGCGCAATCATAATCTGGCATTCATTGGCCTTCATCTTGGCATAGCGTGCTGTGGCATCTGGGGTGATAGCATAAATCAGATCATCCACCTTTGGTTTGCCACCCCAATAATCAGGATTTGCTTTGTACCGGATCACAGCGTCTTTTTGGTAGTTCACAAATATAAACGGGCCAGTTCCCACTGGAATTTGGTCGAACTGCTCTGGTGTTCCCTTCTTCATCAGAAAGTCGGCATATTCAGCCGATTGAATAGTAGCAAAATCCATGGCGAGGTTGGCCATGATGGGTGCATTTGGTTCTTTCAAAGTCATCACGACGGTAAGGTCGTCAGCACCTTTGGCAATCGAAGCCAAGAGATCAGGCATTCCCATGTCGTTGAAATAATCATAGGCACCCGCTGAAACTTTAGCATAAGGATGGTCGGGTTTTGACTGACGTTCAAACGACCAGATCACATCCTCTGCTGTTAGGTCGCGCGTCGGTGTGAACCCATTCACGCCGGAGTGGAACTTCACCCCCTTGCGAAGGTGAAAAGTAATTACTTTACCATCTGCAGAAATGTCGTAGCTTTCAGCAAGTGCTGACTTCACTGTGGTTGTGCCGGGTTCGAATTGCACGAGCCTGTTATAGACTGGGCGTGCAGCATCCAAGCTGGTGCCGGTGGTGTTCATGGCCGGTGTGAAATTTTCTGGTGAGCCTTCAGAGCAATAGACCAATGATTTGGCTTGTGCCGCAGCCCCCACCAACATTGTTCCCATCAGCATTGCTGTGACAAATAGATGTCGTGTTTTCATATTTAACTCCCTCAAAAACGTGAGCCCCATGTTGGGCATTAAAGGGAGCTAAGCACTTCCTGACCTGATGGTCAAAATTGAAATTGAAAAGGATAATAATTGGCTGGGGACGCAGTCATAGGCGAACAGGTCTCTGGTCCAAATTCCCTGCTAGCAGGGAATTAACAGGGAAATTTTCTGAATTTGACCTTAGTTGAGCGTAATAGGCGACAAAATAGCTCCTGATTTTCGTGGTTTATCCTTAAATTCTCTAAACACAATAACAGGGAATTTTTATCCCCGAGCAGGGAATAGTCTGCGCGTTGCAGGGATGGTAGCGCAACGGGCATGGAATGTCGGAGCCCAATCAGCTGACGCACCAAGGCTTAAAAAAGAAATCAATTGAGACAGCTACAAAGTCGCTAAGTTGGAAGGACTTTATATTCAACACGGCCAAAGCAGTCTCAAAATAATGTTGAATATTTATGTTAAAGAAAAAAGAATACCTTTGGCGGCCCCAATTCATCACCCGATGACACTCAGACTATCACACGATGACACTCAGACTAAAGCCTGCTACTGCGCTGGTAGATTCTCGCCCAGCAATTTGACTTTGATTCTGCTTAGGCAAGGAGACTCATCAAATGATTAGAAAGTCGGTGTTGTCCACAATGCCACTGGTGAGAGTCAGAGTTGCGAACAACGTACGGCCAGACGTGGTGTTTGCGCCATCCCCATCGTAGTAAAGGTTGCCATTCGTCGAGTCGTAAATGATGTTTACGGTCGAGGCTGCTGTTCCTGTCAACCCATTATTCATCGTGCCGAAATCTGCGGCAGCTAAAGTGCCACTGATGCCGATATTCGCAAATATGAGGTGGTCCAAAGCGATGGAATCTTCAGTCGCGGCACCAAAATCCTTAATAGCGTCAACATTTGTCAATGCATCCAAAGCTGTGTCAAAGTAGAACGTGTCACTAGCATTGCCGACACCGCCGTATAATGTGTCATTTCCAGTTCCACCGTGGATTTGATCTGAGCCAGCCTGACCAAATACGGTGTCGTTCCCAGAACCGGCGAAAATCGTGTCGTCAGCATTTACTGCAAAGATCACGTCATCACCCGTCACATATGAGCCGTTGATGGTTTCTCCTGCATTGGTGCCAACAATCACGCTAAATGTTTCTAAGAAGGTAGCTGCACCTTGAGTCACCTGAACTGTCACTTCATAGTCACGGTCAGTGTCGAGGCCGCTTGCACTAATCACGCCTGTTGAGCTGACCGTCAGATCACCGGCAACACCAGATGCCACACCCCCCGCAAGCGTTGTCGCTGTTAGGCTGGAAAGGGCATAGCTATAGCTTCCTGCGCCACCGTCCGGATCAACCAATGACATTTGTCCAAACGGGCCATTTGGCAATGAATTTCCGGGGGTGCC
The DNA here is from genome assembly GCA_031393975.1 of Hyphomicrobiales bacterium. Taxonomy (GTDB): domain Bacteria; phylum Pseudomonadota; class Alphaproteobacteria; order Rhizobiales; family Aestuariivirgaceae; genus Aestuariivirga. Next base: position 11,819 of record JANMWK010000211.1, on the reverse strand, counting down.
AGTGAAGGTGAGTATTAGATCGGTTGCTGCATCATTTGTGCCCAGAATATTGACTGTGACACTTGTTGCCGTGCCGTCAGCACTGGCCACCGAGAACGTGTCGATATAAGTTGTGCCTCCAACAAACTCATCATGGGCGCTACTCGCCGTATATGACCACACGCCCGCGCTGTTAATGGCAAAAGTGCCATAGCTGCCTACGGTGCCGGCTTGCGTCACAAAGGTCGCCGTGCTGTCCACATCGCTAATCGTCAAGGTGCCACTGGAGCTGATAACTGCAGCCGTGTTCCCTTCGGTCAGATTTCTGACATCTGCTGACAGTATTGCTGCATCATTCACCGCAGTAATGTTGATGGTGCTGGTGCCAGTGTTGCTGTTGATCGCACCATCATTGGCTACCCAGCTGATCGTGCGCGAGGTGTTTGCACCGAAATTGGTGGGGTTGTCATTGCTTGAGTTGATGAAGCTGACCGAGTCCAGAACTTGTTGGTAGTGCGCCAGCGTATCGTTGCCAGACAGAGTGAGAACATGGGTTGCAGCACTGTAGATTGCCGTAATGGAAGTACCGGTTACCACCGCCGCCAGAACATCGCCAGTTTGGAAGCCATTCGAAATCGTAACAGTTGCAGTGTTAAGATTCGTATTGTCAGGGTCTGTCACCGTTAGGACAGAGTCAATAATGACTGCTGCTGCCTGTTCGGTATAGCTGACCGAGTTGCCTGCACCCGAAATCACCGGTGCATCATTCACCGCAGTGACTGATACCGTTGCTGTGGCAATATTGCTGGCATGGTTCAACGCGGACCCATCATCAACCTGATAGCTGATCGTGCGGGCAAGTGCTGAAGGTGCATCGCTCGAGTTGAAATAGGTAACTGATTGCAGCGCCGCCTGATATTGCGCCACTGTTGCGCTGCCAGTCAGGGTCATGATGCCGGTTGCAGCATTATAGATTCCGGTGATGCCGTTCTGGGTGGTGAATCCCAGCACGTCCTGGCCTGATATGAAATTGGCGGTGATTTTCACTGTGGCACCAGTCAGATTGACACTATCTACGTCAGTTAAGGTCAAGGCCGTGTCGATAGCCGTTGCAACTTGGTTTTCCGTGTAAGCCAAAGACCCGCTATTGGCATTTACTACCGGCGCATCGTTCACACCCGTGACCGTAATTTTCAGCGTCGTTGAGTTCGACACAACGCCGTCTGGATCTTTGTCCGTATAGGTGAAAGTGTCCACTGCTGTAACGCCAGCCGCAAGTGCATTGGCATTGTCGGCCACGTATGAATAAGAGCCGTCGGCAGTAAGGTTCAGATGACCATAGGTGCCTGCAATCGAAGTCGCGACGCCAACTCCTTGGGTCACGGCACCGGCGCCCGCAACCACGCCCGAGACTATGAGAGTGTTAGTCGCGTTGTCCACATCCGTATCGGCAACCGAGCCGCCTGTTGTGCCTTGGATCACGCCATTTACCGCAGTAACCATGAGCGTTGCATCTTCAAGTACAGCGCCAGTATCGGCATGAGCCACTGGGGCATCATTGGTGCCCTTGATGGTGATGGTGACATTCTGGGTGGTGGTGGCGTTCTTGTCGTCGGTCACGGTGACCGTGTAGGTCTCGCTCAAAGTGTCATTGGCCGACAGGTTCTGGTGAGCGGCGTTGTCGAGCGTGTAGGTCCAGGCCCCGGTGGTGGCGTTGACAGCAAAGCTGCCATAGGTGCCGGTGGCAGTGCCCGCGTAGGCCAGCACAGCATCGTGATCGACATCGGTGGCCGTTACCTGGCCTGAAGCTGTGAGGGTGGTGTCTTCCTTGACATCGCCTGCCTGAGCGGCCGACGAAATCACCGGGGCATCATTGGTGCCCTTGATGGTGATGGTCACCGTGTGGGTGTCTTGGTTATTGGGAGTGCCGGATGAGTCGGTGCCGGTGATGGTGTAGGTGAGAGTCAGGGATTGGCCAGCGGCGAGATAATTGAAGGCTTCCGAGTTGGAGTCAAAATTCCACGTTAAATTATTATGGTCACCAGTATCAGCGGCGAGTGACGCTGGAGCGATGTGCAGCATGCTCAGCAATTGCGCGTTTGTCAGCGATCCGGCGTTGCCTGCAACGACGACGGGGCCTGTGACTACGGCGTTGACCGTATCATTCGTATCACCATCCGTGATGGTGAGCGTGCCACTGGCGGTGAGGCCACTATTGGTTTCAGCAATCGATTTCCCATCGATGTCTAAGGCGCCAACACTGATCATAGGCTTATCATTGGTGCCAGTGATGGTGACATCGATCAATCGCGACGCACTGCCGTCGACTGAAGTGACGGTCAGATAGGCGTGCGCGATTTGGCCAGAAGCAAGAGATTGAACGGCAGCGCTGTTATTAGCAAGGTCAAAAGCCCAGACACCCGTCAAAGGATTAAAGGTAAAGCTGCCATAAGCATTAGTGAGCGCAGCGAGGGCTGGTGTGGCAAAATGGTTTTGGCCCGTGTCCACGTCATTGACGGTCAGTTGGCCGATGAGATGCTGTTGGCCTGAGGTACCATCCTCTACTGCAGCACCAACACTATTGCCGGAAATCGTGGCTGTGTCGTTGCTGCCAGTAATATTCACAGTAATCACCTTGGTGGCGGTACCATCCACAGATTTTACGGTTTAAAGTGTCGGTCACTACGACCCCGGCATTCAAACCTTGGGTTGCGGCGCGTGTGTCGTCCAGCAGGTAGGTCCATACGCCGGACGTAGCGTTAAATGTAAAGGTACCGTAAGTTCCCGCAAGAGTGGCTGGAGATTGGAATATATTCTGGCCCGTATCTAAATCAGACACAGAGAGCTGGCCACTGGCACTCGCATCGCCACCTGTTCCGTTGTTCAAGCCACCTTTTTCCGTGACTGAATTGTCGCTGAGGCCAACCACACTAATCGTGGCCGCATCATTCACACCGGCAAACTGTACCGTTGCAGTGGCCCAACTCAATGTTCCGTTGGCAAGCCGAATGGCATAGGTAAATGTGTCGGTAGCAAATACACCTGCTCCCAATGCCTGTAGCGTCGCCCTGAAAGTATCACTGATGAAACTTGCATCATACCCAACTTTGCCGTCGGGCGTTATCCAGATCTTGGCACCATTTTTACTGATGTCAGTGCTCAGGCTTTCTGTACGAGCGGTATCCTGAGTTAGCAGATCAACCGGCGCGTAAATCGTGGTTGCAGTGGACAGGCTAACGTCATTATCCAATGAATATAGAATTTTGGCAGCCCCGCCTAAATCATTACCCATGACATCAAGAAAAACCGTTCCCAATAAGTCTTCAGTCAAGCCTGTTTTGGAAGCAAGAAAGAGATCATCCGTTGCCTGCGGCGTGTTGCTGAAGGATACTATTGTTCCACCGCCTGTATTTGTTGGAGCTGTTGCCATGATTATGTTTTCCTGCCCTGTCAATAATTACACATCTGAAGTTCACAGCAGAAGCAATGCCGCGTTGCCTCAACCGTGCCAAAATAGAACACATCAATTCATTAGAGTCCTACAAGCAACACTCGGACCAATAGTCCGAACGGGCCCTGCTTGCGCCTTTACCCTGCTTGCAACAACCAGCAATTGCAAGAGAATTAACCATTTGTTAATAGATTTTTTTGTCAGAGTCTAGACTTGCGCTATGCAATTGGACCGTCGCCAAATTCCCGATTTGGATCAACAAATAACTCAAACTACTAGGGAATTTCACAAAGCTGGACTTTGCTGCGCTGCAATCGGTTTGGCTCCGAGCTTCTTTAAGGTTTCGCCATCCAACATGGCGCTCACAGATGGGTGAAGGTTGAGTTTATCGCTTTTTGTTACCCTGCCAAAACTGGCTACCACTTGTTTGACAACATCTGGAGACCGAGTCACGATATCAAGCAACCAGTTGACGTTGCCACTTGTCCTGTCGTCGGGCAAAAGACGGATAGGGAAAACACCTGCTTTGATTTGCTCGCTAATTTTTGCACTGACGCCTTCTGAAACACTGGCCCAAATGGCAATGGCCGCAACTTCTGGTTCTGCCCCAATTGCGGATGTTGCGTGACTCATGAGCAGAACACGATCGCGCACCAATGCCTCTAGTATCAGAAACTGCAAGTCGCCGATACTGTGGTTGCGGTAGCGCGGCACATCGACCAACATAGCCACAACGTTGCCAAAAGTTTGCAATAACTTCCTGCGGATTGAATCCGGTGAATTGTCGGGCCCGTGTATTTTGGAAATTTGTTGTTCTGGCAACTGCTCGACCGGACCAGCGCGGCGCGGCGCCAATTTAATTCTCGGTGTCAATCCCGGTTTGGGTGCACCCTGTGATGGAGGTTCATTCACTTTTCTTGATCACCTTTTTGTTCAACTCTACGCCAACCCAGTCTTCGGTCTGATTACTAGTCTATGATTTGGAATTGTCCAGTAGGTGCAGGCAATAATGCCTAAAGTTGGGTGTGCGGAACAAACGCGGGTTTCCGACGACGCAACCGCGCGATCAATAAGCTGCTGCACAGCAAATGTCCGGTCTCGTTGCGACAGTCCACCTGACATTGTTGATTTTGTAATTGCGGCGCAAACAGCTTGAAAGTACCCAACTTCGTCGCGGTTCCCGGCGGCGGCATTACTTGCGGAAGCGAGCGCGCCAGACTTTGTCAAAGTTAAAACAAAGTCCTGTTAGGCGCGATTGGCCGATTTTTTGGCTTCGGCATTCTTGGGTTTTGAAGACTCCCGTTCCTGCCAGGCCAAGATCCCATCAATAGCTCCAGCCAGTGCCCTGAGCCTTTGTTGTGGCGTGCCACTGACTCTGATCGCATAGTCGAAGCCATGATAGATGGCTTTCTCGCGCTCATACCTCTCTAAGAATTTGCTGCTCAATATCGATGTAGCTCCAGTCTACCCAGCGCATGATGCTCAGGCCATAATTGAGGTGATGGGTACGTTCTTGGGTTGCGGCAATCAAGTAAAGTTGGTTCTAGGCAACGACACTCCAGACTCATCTCACTATGATGATCGGTTAATTCTTGAGATTGTACGAGCGCGACGTTGGTTTGACCGTATGGCTTCTGGAAAAATTGCCTCCATCGCGGAGTTGGCAAAACACGAAGGTTGTTCCGCTCCCTACGTCAGCAGGAAAATCAGTTTGGAATTCCTTGCGCCTAATATTGTGCAACAGTTTTTGGACGGGACACTGCCGATCGCCCTCACGCTCGAGTGCATTAAAAAAGCCTGCCCGCTCCCAATTAATTGGGACGAGCAAAGCGCTATTCTGCTCGGTCGATAGACCTCTCGATGTTTGCATTGCCCGCGTTGAAACCGGATTCAAGCGCTATTCAATTACTTGTGCCGATCCCAACCGTAACGGAAATTAGACCACTCCGAGATCGCATCACTAAAATCGTCGTGAAGTTACAGAGTTAGCTGTCTCTGTTTACCGAAAACTCCAACTTCGATTGCTAAACCGCGGGAAATGAGGGACTATTATTGAGTTCCTGAAATCTGGTGGTTTGATCTAAAAAAATTGGCTGGGGCGGGAGGGATCGAACCTCCGAATGCCGGAATCAAAATCCGGTGCCTTACCGCTTGGCGACGCCCCAATTGGCGGCTGCTATAGCTGCTAAAAGGGGCAAGGGCAATCACCTGTTTGTTAAATTATCGCGTCATTGTGGCGCTTGTTTAACGACGATGGGAATCATCAAATCTCCCCAATAGCCGCCCTCGGCATGATGTCGAGCTCCACGCTGCAATTCCACTGAAATACCGGATTCAACGGCGGCTATCACAGCATTATTCAAACGGTGCAGTTCATTGGCTAGGCGATTTATCGCGAGTTTTTGGCGTTCGCTCATTTCCGAGCTTTGAGCAACGGCGCGGTCTTTTACATGGGTCTTTAACATTATGGCCTCCTATGCGGCTTGGAATTGTGCGGTTTCGGTGGATTCATGCATGGCACCAGTTGAAGATTGGCCACCGCTGATGACCGTGGAAACAGCATCAAAATATCCTGTGCCCACTTCGCGCTGATGGCGTGTTGCCGTGTAGCCATGGGCTTCAGCGGCAAATTCAGCTTCCTGCAGTTTTGAGTAAGCGGTCATTTGTGTGGCTTTATAGCCTTTGGCCAACTCATACATGCCGAAATTTAATTGATGGAAGCCTGCCAGAGTGATGAACTGGAATTTATAACCCATGGCGCCCAGTTCTTTTTGAAACTTTGCTATGGTAGCATCATCCAATTTCTTTTTCCAATTAAAGCTGGGTGAACAATTATAAGCGAGCATCTTATTTGGGTGCACTTTGCGCACAGCTTCTGCAAACTTCTTGGCTTGAGCCAAATCTGGCGTGGAGGTTTCGCACCAAATCAAATCAGCATAGGGCGCGTAGGCTATGGCCCTGGCAATGCAAGGTTCAATGCCATTTTGCACATGGTAGAAACCTTCGCTGGTGCGTTCTCCTAACAATACGAAAGGCTTGTCACGCTCATCAATATCGGAGGTGAGAAGCTTTGCCGCTTCTGCATCAGTGCGAGCTACGATGAGAGTGGGCACACCCATCACGTCGGCGGCTAAGCGCGCAGCAACAAGATTGCGGATGTGAGCCGAGGTGGGGATTAACACTTTGCCACCCAAGTGACCGCACTTCTTTTCAGAAGCGAGCTGATCTTCAAAATGCACAGCAGCAACGCCCGCCTCAATATAGGCCTTCATAATTTCAAAGGCATTGAGTGGACCACCAAAGCCTGCTTCGGCATCGGCCACAATCGGGGCAAACCAATTCTCAACTGACATCTTGCCCTCAGAATGTTCGATCTGGTCAGCACGCTGCAAAGTTTTGTTGATCTTCTTGGCCAGTTCGGGGCCGGAATTGGCGGGATAAAGCGATTGATCGGGATACATACCACCGGCAACATTAGCGTCGGCTGCCACTTGCCAGCCTGAGAGGTAAATCGCTTTCAATCCGGCACGGACCATTTGCATAGCTTGATTGCCGGAGAGCGCGCCGAGGGCGTTTATGAAGGGTTCTTCCTTCAGTAGAAACCACAAACGATTGGCACCATTTTCAGCCAGAGTGTGCCGAATTTGGGTAGAGCCGCGCAGTCGTTGTACATCGGCCACCGAATAGTTGCGCGAAATGCCGTCAAAGCGACCTTGCGGGGCGGAAGGGGTTATCGCGTCGAAATTGATCATGGGATGCTCCTGTAAATCCATGACAATTATTTACATTGCAATGTCGCACAAGCTAGTAATTTCAAGAAAATGTGTTATATTTGGTAAATTGTTGTTCGATAATTTGTAAAGATTGTAAATATGGCTGGAACTAAGATCTTTGCCGGGGTACGGCTCAGGCGCATTCGTAATCGGTTGCAGTTTAGTCAAGCTGCACTGGCGGAAAGCTTGGGCATTTCACCAAGCTATCTTAATCTGATTGAGCGCGATCAACGTCCGATCACGGCGCAGTTGCTGATCAAGCTTAATTCGCTGCATGACGTGGATATTGCTGAATTGGGCGCTGTACCGGAATCTGGCGATAGCCTTGCCAAGTTGAAAGAAGTAATTTCAGATCCCCTGCTCGCAGGTGAAATTCCAGCAGTCTCCGAATTGCAGGAAGCTGCGCAAATTGCGCCCAATCTGGTGGGGGCAACGGTGAAGCTTTATCAGGCATATCGTGAAGTGCTGAAGCGTTTGGGTGAACTTTCGCAAAGCATGGCTTTGGGTGGTACAACCCAAACTGAAATTCCTTTTGATGCGGTGCGTCGTTTTGTGCAAGAGCAAATTTCATTTCCGGTTCTTGAAGCGTTAGCAGAGGAATTTTGGTTTGAGCTTTCGCCGAAAGATGATCCGATGGCCGGGCTGAAAGCTAGACTGCGCGCTCATTCTGGGATTGATGTACGCATTATTCCTGCTGATATTATGGGGCATGATAAGGCGCGTTATGATCGGCATTCACAGCGTTTGTTGATTTCAGAAAAACTCAATGCTGAGCAAAGACTTTGGGAAGTGACTTTGCTTGTTGCTCAGTTAGAAGGCCGCGCCGCGATTGGTGATATTATTTCCGCATCGTTACTTGGCAAGCAAGCTGAAAGCACTCGCTTGTTGCGGCAGGAACTCGCGCGCCATTTGGCACTGGCGATTTTATGTCCAACTGGGAAGTTTGTGTCTTCTGCTGAGGATTTGAAATTTGACATTGAGGCACTTGCATTGCGCTTCAGTGTCAGCCGCTTGAGAATTCTAAAACGCTTAGCGATGACAAAGGGATTTGGCTTTATAGCTGTTGATGGCACAGGTGCCGTGATTGAAAAATTAGGACAACTTGGTTTTCACTTACCGCAATCGGGCAGCTTGTGTGGGCAATTACCATTGTTTGATTGTAGTGATGAAATTAGAGTTGCAACTTTAAAAGGCGGCGATGGCAAACAGCTTGTGATGGTGGCTGCGCGAGAAAAGAACCAAATGGCTGGAGTTATGTTTTCGCCAGATCACCTTAGCAAAACGATTTATAGCGCAATTGGTGTTAGACCACTTGGCCCAACATGCCGCTTATGCGATATCAAAAATTGCAGTTTACGCCGCGAGCCGCCTGCCACCCGCCCCGCCGCATTGAATGAATTCGTGCGTGGAGCGAGCGACTTTGAGCCGATGTGATTAGCGCTTGTTTACGCCCATCCAAGCCGCTTGGAATCCAAGAGCTGCAATGACAGCTTTCAAGATATCACCATAAATGAATGGAGTGATGCCCCATTCAAATGTTTGTGCCCAACCGTTTGCGAATTGGTGCAACCACACTAAGCCAGGCACATAAAGCACGATGGCACCCAACAATGATGCCACGATCATTTTAACAAAATTGCGGCTCCAACCTTGTTCCGCAAGATAACCGACCAAGGCAGCGGCAAGAATAAATCCAATAATGTAGCCACCGGTCGGCCCTGTAATAATTGCAGCGCCTGCTTTCATTTGCGCAAATACGGGAAGGCCGACGGCACCCTCAAGCGCGTATAAAGTCAATGTCACTGCTCCAAAACGAGCGCCAAAAGCGGCGCCAATCGCAAGCACGGCTAATGTTTGCAGCGTCATGGGAACTGGAACCATAAGAATATTGATTTGCGCAGCCAATGCCACAACCAAGCTGCCAGCAATAGCCAGCACGATGTTGCGCACTGAAATGAGCGATTGAGTCGGTTGCCAGATTTGATTGGCGAGAATTGAAGAGGTGTTCATACGAGCGTTCCCATTGTTATTGTGAACACTTTGTAGAGAACTGCGCGGCGCTTCGCAACTGGCCCAATTGCTCTCTAGATATAGAGAGAAATCTGGCTCCACTCATTTCGATTGCCCCCATACCAAGGCCAAGGCTAAGTTGCTCACATCATTTACGGAGATCCCACCATGAACGCACCTGTCCACAATCAACCCGCTGGCTCTAACAAAGCTTGGGTGGAGCGCCGCGCCAAAGCAGTGTCACGCGGAATTAGCATGGGGGTAGCGGTTATGGCGGCAAAGGCTGAAAATTCTGAGATTTGGGATATTGAAGGCAACCGCTATGTGGATTTTGGCGGCGGCATTGCCGTGGTCAACACCGGGCACCGCCATCCGCTGGTGATGAAACGGGTTTATGAACAGTTGGAAAAATTCACCCACACTTGTGCAATGGTCATGCCTTATGAGCCCTTCATTGAAGTGTGCGAAAAGCTGAATGCGGCAGTGCCGATTTCTGGTGAGAAAAAATCCGCTCTCGTCACCACGGGTGCCGAGGCTGTTGAGAACGCCATTAAATATGCACGCTGCTATACCGGACGTTCGGATGTGATTGCCTTTCATGGGGGCTTTCATGGCCGTACTTTGCTCGGCATGGCGCTTACGGGTAAGGTCGCCCCATACAAAGCAAAATTCGGCCCGATGCCCGGCGGCATTTGGCATGTGCCATTTCCTGTGGTGCATAAAGGGATTTCGGTTGAAGATTCCATTCACGCGATCGAGCTTTTGTTCAAATGCGATGTGGAGCCACAGCGCGTGGCCGCTATCATCATTGAACCAGTGCAAGGCGAAGGTGGATTTTATATTGCACCCCAAGAACTAATGGAACGCCTGCGCCAGCTTTGCGATGAGCATGGCATTTTGCTGATCGCCGATGAAATTCAATCCGGCTTTGGCCGCACTGGAAAATTCTTCGCGATGGAACATTATGGTGTGGAACCTGATCTGGTGACTACTGCCAAGTCTTTGGCTGGCGGTTTTCCGCTTGCTGCTGTAACAGGTCGCGCTAAAATTATGGATGCGCCAGACCCAGGCGGAATTGGCGGCACCTATGCTGGCAATGCTATTGCCTGTGCCGCAGCGCTTGGCGTGTTCGAGGCATTTGAGACAGAAGGCTTGCTGGAAAAATCTGTGAAGCAAGGCCAATTGATGATGAAGCGCCTCAATTCCATTAAGGCAAAAAAGAGAGGTATGCCGATTGGTGACGTGCGCGGCCTCGGGGCCATGTGCGCGTTTGAAATGGTGACCGAGCATGGCGGCAATAAGCCTGATGCTGGTGGTGCAAAAGCATTAGCTGCGAAATGTTTGGAGCGCGGGCTTTTGATTCTGACCTGTGGGGTTTATGGCGATGTGGTGCGTTTGCTCACGCCGCTGACCGCCTCCGACATGATCCTGAACGAAGGAATGGATATTCTTGAGGCGGCTTTGCTGGGGAATTGATGCAACCATTTTTTGAAAACTTAAGACATGAATATCAAATCCGTCAGGTTCTCAGAAAACTTTCCAAACAGCGAGTTAGGGCAGTACTTCTAGGGAACGTTTGGTTAATTGATAATGCGGTTCCAGAATCAGAAGACAGCGACTGTGCGCGCTTGACCTGTCTTTTGCGGGGTTGGGTGGAATTGTATGTACCCGATGTTCCCACGCGGCAATTGGAGGGGGATCTAAATCTGCCTGCAGGGAAAATGTTTAACAGAAATTCACCCATTTATACCCTCAGCGGTGCGGGCTGGGACGCAATTAATAGAACTCATTTGTGGACGGTTTTAACTTTATTGATTACCATTGGTGCTCTTTTGTTGGCACATTGAAACATTGGTTGTCTGTACTACACGCAGCAGGACTTCCCGCCGTCACCCCCCGTGAAGGCGGCGGTCCGGCTTTTTCACGTTCCGTAAAGAAGCTGGATTCCCGCCTTCGCGGAAATTACGTCAGTTTAGGAAGTTTATTGAACTGGTGTCAGATCGCTGACCATATCTTCAAATCACAATGCTTTGCCATATTCCTGAAATCATTATCCGTCGAAAGCAAAATCAACTGATGCTTGATGCAGAGTTGCGCTAGGATTGCATCCACCGTTCCTACTTGCACGCCTGCTCTCCTGCACGTGTTGCGCAGGTCTGCGGCTGTGATGTGATCGACGCGATCGGGCGAAACAAAGGGAATTGCCGTGAAGCGTTCGATGATGTCAGCCTTGACTTTGGGTCCGGAAAACCCTTGGAGTATTTCTTGCAACACCAAACCCGTCGTCACGATTTGTCCGCCCTCAGCCAAAGCATGTTTCAGGGCTTTGACCTCTGGCACTTCAACAACCACATCGCGACGCAGAGCCAGCGACCAGACTGTGGTGTCCACAAACAACGCCATTAGCGCGAGCGTTCGGCTTTATAGTCGTAGCTCACATTCCATTCGAGCTTGCCCATCAAGTCCAACATATTTTTCTGACTTCGCTTTGCGATGAATTCCTCTAATGCCAACGTGACGGTGGCCTTCTTGGTTTTCTGCCCGCTGATTTTAAGAGCGCGGTCAAGAAGTTTTGGGTCAAGAGCAAGATTGGTTGTCATGTGTGA
>JANMWK010000215.1:0-9893 GCA_031393975.1 Hyphomicrobiales bacterium | reverse complement strand
GCCCGGCACCACCATTGTGTGCGGCGATAGCCACACATCAACCCACGGCGCTTTTGGTGCTTTGGCCCATGGCATTGGCACCTCTGAAGTTGAACATGTTCTGGCCACGCAAACGCTGATCCAGAAAAAGGCTAAAAACATGAAAGTCGAAGTGAATGGCAAATTGGCCAAGCACTCCACTGCCAAAGATATCATCCTCGCGATTATTGGCGAAATTGGCACTGCGGGCGGCACAGGCTCAGTGATTGAGTTTGCTGGCGAAGCCATCCGTGATCTTTCCATGGAAGGCCGCATGACTGTCTGCAACATGACCATTGAGGGCGGTGCCCGCGCCGGTATGATTGCGCCTGACGAAAAGGCTTATGCATTCTTGCACGGCAAACCTAAAGCCCCAAAGGGTGCCGATTGGGATGCAGCCTTAAAATATTGGGAAACTTTGAAAACCGATGAAGGCGCACATTTTGATCGCATCGTGAAGCTTGATGCCGCCAACTTGCCGCCCATCGTAAGCTGGGGCACCAGCCCTGAAGATGTGGTTTCTGTGGCAGGCATTATCCCTGATCCGGCAACCATCGCCGATGAAGGCAAGCGCCAATCAAAAATCCGGGCGCTTGAATATATGGGCCTTCATGCGGGCCAAAAGATTACCGATATTCCTTTGGATGTGATCTGGATCGGCTCCTGCACCAATGGCCGCATTGAAGATATGCGCGCCGTGGCCAAAATCGTTGAAGGCAAGAAAATTGCTGGCTCGCTGGATTATGCCATGATCGTTCCAGGCTCAGGTCTCGTCAAAGAAATGGCTGAAGCTGAAGGATTGGACAAGATTTTCTTGGCTGCAGGCTTCCAATGGCGTGAACCCGGCTGTTCCATGTGCCTCGCCATGAACCCGGACCAATTGAAGCCCGGCCAACGCGCCGCATCCACCTCAAACCGTAATTTTGAAGGTCGACAAGGCTATAAAGGCCGCACCCACTTGGTTTCGCCGCAAATGGCCGCTGCTGCGGCTCTGGCGGGGAAATTTGTGGATATTCGCGGATAATTACAATTTTTTACGGTTGTCTTAGGTTTCGTTTACGTTAATGAAACCTCTGCGTCTTAATCTCACGATTCGTGTGTGGTGAGTATCGGCGCGTAATGCCGGGGGAGTTAATATGAGTTCTACTACAATGACTGCTGATGCCAAATTTCTACGTCGTGTATTTTTAGGCCTTGTAGGCCTCACGTTATTTACAGGTGGAATGGCCGCTTTGGCAGCCGCTCAAGCCATGGATAGTTCAATCAGCTTCCTGCCGTTTTAATCGCTCAACTTTCCTTTAAGCTTTCATCGCCTCAGGCCCGCGAGAAATCGCGGCAACGCCGGTTCTTGCTACTTCAACAAGGCCCAGCGGCACCATGAGCGAGATGAACTGATCAATCTTGTCAGGCTTACCTGTGAGCTCGAATACGAAGCTGCCGGTTGAAGCATCCACCACGCGCGCGCGAAACGCATCGGCCAACCGCAAGGCTTCCACCCGCTTGTCACCGACTCCACACACTTTCACCATGGCGAGCTCGCGCGCCAGAAAATTTCCTTGCACCGTCAAATCCGCCACCGAATGAACGAGCACCATGCGTTCCAGCTGGGCTTTGATTTGAGCTACAATTTTTTCGGTGCCGCTGGTTACAATCGTAAATCGCGACACATGTTTTTCATGTTCAGTTTCTGAAACAGTGAGCGAGTCGATATTATAACCCCGCCCCGCAAACAGCCCGATAATGCGAGCCAGAACTCCCGGTTGGTTCTCCGCCACCACCGCCAGAGTGTGCGTGTTGACCTCAACTTTCTGAGTATCGATAAAATAAGCGGATTGCGGAGCCGTTGTCGTGTTCATAATCATATCCTTAAACCAGTTGCTTACCTTTGGCATCAATAGCACTGCCCACTTGCTCGTCTGACACATCAGCCCCCAGCAGCATTTCATTATGCGCTTTGCCCGATGGGATCATCGGGAAGCAATTGGCAAGATTGGCCACGCGGCAATCAAACAAAACAGGGTGAGGGCTGGCGATCATTTCTTTAATCATTCCGTCCAATTCCGCTGGCTTATCGCAGCGGAAACCAACGCCACCATAAGCCTCGGCCAATTTTACAAAATCGGGCAACGCCTCAGAATAGCTTTCGCTCATGCGGTTGCCATGTAACAACTGCTGCCACTGGCGCACCATGCCCATATATTGATTGTTCAATATGAAAATCTTGATGGGGAGTTTATATTGAATTGCGGTTGAAAATTCTTGCATGGTCATTTGCACGGAGGCATCGCCAGCAATATCAATGACCAAGGATTTCGGATGTGCGACTTGCACACCCACAGCAGCGGGCAAGCCGTAACCCATCGTGCCAAGGCCACCTGACGTCATCCAACGGTTTGGCTCTTCAAAGCGATAGAACTGCGCGGCCCACATTTGGTGCTGGCCCACTTCAGTGGTGATGTACGTGTCCCTATCCTTAGTGAGTTCATAAAGTCGTTCAATGGCATATTGGGGCATGATCACATCTTTGTTGTGACGATACTTTAGAGAGTTGATCGACTTCCATTCGCCAATCTGTTTCTTCCATGTGGCCAATGATGTTTGGTCAAGCTTGTGTGATTTGGATTTCCACAAAGCAATCATCGCTTCCAAAGCATAGGCTACATCGCCGACGACGGGAACATCAATGCGCACAACTTTATTAATTGACGATGGATCGATGTCGATGTGGATTTTCTTAGAGTTAGGCGCAAAGGCATCCAAGCGCCCGGTGATGCGGTCATCAAAGCGCGCACCCACATTGATCATCACATCGCAATCATGCATCGCCATATTGGCTTCATAAGTGCCGTGCATCCCCAACATACCAAGCCATTCCGAACCCGATGCGGGATAAGCTCCAAGCCCCATCAAAGTTGAAGTAATCGGAATACCCGTCAACGCCACAAATTCGCGCAGCAGCTTTGAAGCTTTGTCGCCAGAATTGATCACGCCGCCGCCGGTATAGAACAGCGGCTTCTTGGCAGAAGCTATCAAAGCCACAGCGGCGGCAATCGCATCTGCGTTAGGTTGAATCTTTGGCACGTAGGATTTAACTATAATGCTATTAGGCCCCACATAGGTGCCCATGGCAAATTGCACGTCCTTCGGAATGTCAATCAAAACCGGACCGGGCCTGCCTGTGGTTGCCACATAAAAGGCCTCGTGTAGAACGCGCGCCAGATCATTCACATCTTTCACCAGCCAGTTCTGCTTGGTGCAGGGCCGCGTAATGCCCACGGTGTCACATTCCTGAAACGCATCACTGCCAATCAAATGCGATGGCACTTGGCCGGTGATGCACACCATGGGGATTGAATCCGCCAGCGCGTCCATAAGGCCTGTGATGCAATTTGTGGCCCCGGGACCAGAAGTGGCCAGCGCAACACCGCATTTGCCCGTCGACCGCGCATAGCCTTCAGCCATGTGGGTTGCCCCTTGTTCATGGCGCACCAGAATATGCTTTACCTTATCTTGCTGAAAAAACTCGTCATAAATCGGCAGCACGGCCCCACCGGGATAGCCAAAAACATGGGATACCCCATGGTCGGCCAAAGCCCGCAAAACCATTTCCGCACCCGTCATCATTTCAGCAGCAGCCATATCAAATCCTCGTTTCGTTTCGTTACATATCGTCATTTTGGTCAATAAAAAAGGCCCCTGAGAGGAGCCTGTTCGCGTAACACCACATATCCCGCAGAGTTAACTCTGCTTGGTGCCACGCGATCCCACGACGACGATAAGAATATTTTTCATGGGGGGATTTCTATGGCAATGGATGAATTTGTCAAGAGGCCTTTCTTCAACCTCAAAATGATATATTTAGTTTTTATCAAAGGAGTGCCCACACCATGAAAATTACCATTGAGGCAAACATCGCCGCGACCGTTGAACAGGTCTGGATGGCGTGGAATACACCTGCTGATATTATGCAATGGAACGCTGCTTCAGATCATTGGCACACCACGAAGCCAACAGTCGATTTGCGAGAAGGGGGAGTGTTTACGTCACGCATGGAAGCCAAGGATGGTAGTTTCGGTTTTGATTTTGCAGGAACTTATACAAAAATTGTCCATCACAAGCTGATCGAGTCGCAATTCGGTGATCGCGCGATGCAAGTTGAGTTTATAGCAACACCCGCAGGTGTCACTCTCCGCGAGACTTTCGATGCTGAAACTGAGAACTCAGAAGATATGCAGCGCCAAGGTTGGCAAGCCATCTTAAACAACTTTAAAAAACATGTGGAAGCATTATGAAGCGCATATTAGTTCTGGCTCTGCTTGCTTTCCCATCCCAAGCCTTTGCTGAACTCTGTGACGACCCGCAAACCCAATCAGACCTGAACTATTGCGCCCAATATCATTTTGATCGCGCCGATGGTGAGTTGAATGATTTATATGGAAGGTTGAAATCCGGGTATGCAAAATATGCTGAAGCTAAGGCCGCTCTGGTGGTGGCCCAACGAGCATGGGTTTTCTTTCGCGATGCCGAATGCAAGCAAGATGAGGTGGCCGTTGCTGGCGGCAGTGCGGGAGCCATGGTTATTCTCGATTGTAAAACCCGCCTGACCAATGCGCGCACTGAGCAATTGCAGGGTCGCGAGCTGTGTAAAGAAGGCGATTTAGCCTGCGTGACTTTGGGCGATGCAGCGGATTAATTCCATCACTCGCAAATTCGATAAATGCCGGATTTGCCGTGAACGCCAGAATCAAAATGAAAATGTTCACGGTGGGCTGCGTTGGACCCCGGACCCAGAACAGTGGTGAAGCGGGTGCAGGCTGATGCGCGGATGGCATTCAGCACTTCATAACCCGGCGATGTAACATCGGGCGCATCATGCACCAGAACTTTGAGGCCATCACCAAATTGCAATCTTTCAACATCCACCGCGTTACCGAACCCATGCTCACTAATTTTTGCTGAGATATCGCCATTGCGACCTCGACATACAAAACCTGGACCAGTGTATAAATGCGTGAGTGCAGAGCCTTCGTTTTCAACTGCAGCAGGGCCGCCCAAATCTTGCAACCACGATACAAATTGCAAAGCGAATTCACAGTTGAGAATGGGATGATCCGGCAATTGCAGAATTGCACCGTTGAGTAAAACCGATTTCAATTGCACCGGCTGCAGAACGACACAAGCTGGCAAGCCCGGTGGTTGACCGACGGATTCAAAATCAACATGCTTGGCTTTCAACAGATCAGAACACGTAGCATTGCCTGATGGCACAAGTCCGCCGATTGCTAGAATAAAATACAACATCCGGAGACTAACCAACGGGCCATTCCTTCATTTGCCCCCGTGACCATGTGGTTTGTCGCTTTATATAGTGTCGTGTTGCTATTTTGCTTAATGATACCGCATTGTCTAACGTCAACTCACCGCTCAAGAACCCCCGCAATTGCGGCACGCCAATGGCTTTCATCAATGGCATTGCGGCATCAAGAACAGGTAAAGCTTTCACTTCCTCCAAAGCGCCTCTCTCCATCATGGCATCAAACCGTTTATCAGCTCTAGCATAGAGTTCATCGCGCGCCACATTCATATATAATCGTTCAATCGTAACGCCGCTCAGAAGAGAATGTTCCTGCGCTTCTGCCTGCCATTGGCTTAAAGGCTTGCCTGTGCTGTCTATCACTTCCAAAGCGCGGATCAATCGTTGACGATCAGCAGGATTTAGATTTTCAGCGCTGGGTTTATGGCGCTGAGTAAGTTCAGCATGAAAATCACCTTCAAAGCTTCGCCATTTCTCACGGATGGGGGGATCAATGGGCGGCACCTTGGCCAATCCTTTTTCCAACGCCATGAAATAGAGTCCTGTACCTCCGCAAACAATGGGCAGCTGGTCTTGCTGCCAGCACATCTCAATTTCATGTGTGGCATCCGCAAGCCATTGTGCCACGGAGTAATGGTGGGATCCGCTTACCGTGCCATAAAGCCGGTGCGGCGCTTGCAATTCCTCTTCCACATTGGGCCTTGCTGTAAGAATGCGAAGTTCCCGGTAAACCTGCATTGAATCGGCATTGATGATCACGCCATTCCGCGTCTTTGCAGCTTCAAGCGCCACTGCTGACTTGCCGCTGGCGGTGGGGCCTGCAATAAGCAACACGGATTTTTGTTTCATAGGATTGTTCATGTCGAATATACTTGTTCTCATAGCAGCGCCCGGCTCCGGCGCAATCACTGGAGACATCATTGCGTTGGTCGGCAGCGAGCCCCTCTGGCTGGCCCATGGCGAAGCCGCCGAATTTACCACCTTCCCAACTGACATCAAGGAGCGCCTTGGTTCTGCACCAATCGATGCCAACATTGTATCTGGCGCAAACCGGCGCAAGAAGCTGCTGCTTGCCGATATGGATTCCACCATGATCCATCAGGAATGCATCGATGAGCTGGGCGTTGTGGCAGGGGTTGGCGATCACATCAAAGACATTACAACCCGTGCCATGCGCGGTGACCTGGATTTTGAGGAAGCGTTGATGGAGCGCGTGGGCCTGCTCAAGGGTTTGGATGAAACAGTCATTGCAGAAGTCATCCATGAACGGATCACTTTTGTGGAAGGTGGCAAAACCCTGCTTGCAACCATGAAGGCGCATGGCGCTTATGCGGCCTTGGTCTCGGGTGGTTTCTCGGCCTTCACGGCGCATGTGGCAGAAACCCTTGGTTTTGATGAAAACCGCGCCAACACTTTGCTCATCGAGAATGGCAAACTGAGCGGCCAGGTGGCCATGCCGATTTTGGGCCAGCAAGCGAAAGTGGAATCTCTGAATCGCATATGCAAGGCGCGGGGCATTTCACCCGGTGATGTTCTGGCGGTGGGTGATGGGGCAAATGATATCCCCATGCTTCTGACCGCTGGCATGGGAGTGGCCCTCCACGCCAAACCCAAAGTGCAAGAGCAAGCGCCCTATGTGATCAACCACGGAGATTTGACGGCACTGCTTTATCTGCAAGGTTATGCCAAGGCAGAATTCTCAAAATAAAAACGCGCCAGTCAAAGCCGGCGCGTTTCACAATTTCGGTAAGTTATGCGTTCTTCAAGCTTTCGATAGGATAGCGCTTCATGCCACCCAAGGCGAAATATGCAATTCCACCAATGGCCACTCCAAAAAACCAGCCATATATGCCCCACCAGCTTGGAAGGATAGACGTGAAGTTTGGCAGGATGGTTGAGAAAAGTCCGCCTATCGCCAAGGCGATGAACGCATTCCAATTCCAGCCATTGCTCGCCTTGAATTCACCGTCTTCTTGGTAGAGCGCATTCACATCAATCTTGCCCTTACGCAGCAGATAATAATCCACCATCATGATGCCGAAGATTGGTCCCATGACGGAACCGATGAGGCCCACGAAATGCGCCGCACCACCGTTCCACGGTGCAAATGGATAGAGCACCAAAGCAATCAAGGCTGCGATATAGCCACCCTTCTTGAAGTCGATCTGGCGTGGAAAGACGTTGGAAATATCAAAGGCTGGTGATACGAAATTGGCTACCACGTTGATGCCAAGTGTGGCCACCGCAAAAGTCAAAGCAGCAAGGGCTGCCAGGAACCAATTGTCAAACTTCGCCGAGATCTGGTCAGGATGCAGCATCAATTCGCCATAGACAGTGAAAGCCGCTGTGGTGGTGATGCCGGCAACCAGGCAGAACAGCAAAAGATTGACCGGCAAGCCCCAGAGATTGCCTTTGCGAACCGTTGCTTCTTCGGGTGCATAGCGCGAGAAATCACAGAAGTTCAAATAAAGCGCCGCAAAGTAAGTAACCCAAGTTGCAGCCACTGCGGCAAGTGCAGCAATTGAACCTGGAGCATAGGGAATGCCAGCGTCTGCTGCAGCGGCAGCCAGTTTATCAGCAGGAATATCGCTGCCAAATGAAATGGTGCCTGCCTTGACCACAAGAATAATGGCCAGGATCAGCATCATCACCCACACAGCGGGTCCAGCCCAATCCTGAAATTTGCGCACTGTCTCCATGCCTTTTTGAATGATCAGCAACTGCAATGCCCATATGATTACATAGCAGATCACTTCCAGCGTGGAATGGCCCAGCATGTGGCTGTTGGTGTGGAAATCCATCATCCCCTGATTGCGCGTGAGCAAAGCCACAATTGCACCCGAAGCAGCAGCTGTTTGTGCCCCATACCAGAAGCAGGCTACGATGGCCCGCACCAAAGCTGGAACATTGGCACCAAACGTACCAAATGATGCGCGCGCCAGAACGGGATAGGGAACACCCGTGCGAACTCCAGCAATGCCAACCATATTCATCAAGGCATAAACAATTACCGAACCCAGGCCGATGGCGATTACAAAGTTAAAAAAATTGCCGCAGGCTAAAAACAGGCTGGCGGCAAGAAAATATCCGTAAAGTGAATGAACATCCGATGTCCAGACGTTAAAGATTGAAAAAGCACCCCAGTTTCGATTGGCTGCAGGCGCCAGATCCTCGTTGTGCAACGAGGGTGATGGATTTATCAGTTTCATAACAAAATGGTCCCCTATTGTTAATGTTTCCCCACCAGCGGTGCATATCAGGCACGGCCAATAGAAGGAGACTACAATAGAAAGAAATTTTATCAAACCAATTTTACGATTGGAATGTTTTAGAAGCTGCCCGAGTTCCATTACTAAAACTGATCCTGACAGCATGCTGTCAGCAGCCCCCTTTCGAAATAAGTGTCTAACCCCTATATCAGCGCCATGGGACACTCACGCCAGGAAGGCGGCTTCTCGGAAGCGCCACAGCTTGAAATTGAAGGCTATGAACTGCCGGACTCCGCTGCGGGTCTGATGGTGGGATTGCGTCCGGAGCAAACTGCCATTCCGGCCTATATACCCTATAAACCACCAAAGCCGCCAAAGTCCGAAGGTGGCAAGCGCTTGGAGGTGGTCTCCCCTTTTGAACCCAAGGGCGATCAACCTACTGCCATCAAGGAACTGGTTGAGGGTGTAAAAGCCAATGAACGCAACCAGGTGCTCCTCGGTGTCACGGGTTCTGGCAAAACTTTTACCGTAGCCAAAATCATTGAGGCCACGCAACGTCCCGCCCTGATCATGGCGCCCAACAAAACCCTGGCCGCACAGCTTTACGGCGAATTCCAGAATTTTTTTCCCAACAGCGCCGTGGAATATTTTGTTTCCTACTACGATTATTACACACCAGAAGCCTATGTAGCCCGCAGCGACACCTATATCGAAAAAGAATCGTCCATCAACGAGCAGATCGACCGGATGCGCCACTCGGCAACGCGCGCGCTTCTTGAACGCGATGATGTGATTGTAGTTGCTTCCGTCTCGTGCATTTACGGCATTGGCGATGTGGAAACTTATTCGGCCATGACCGTGATGGTCAAGAAGGGCCAACGCATTGAGCAACGTGCCTTGATCAATGATATTGTGGCCCTGCACTATAAACGCAATGACCAGAATTTTGTGCGTGGCTCGTTCCGTGTGCGCGGGGATACCATTGAATTGTTCCCATCGCATTTCGAAGATCGGGCCTGGCGCATTTCCCTGTTCGGCGATGTAATCGAAAGCATTTCAGAATTTGATCCTCTCACCGGCCGCAAGACCGCCGAACTTGAGAACGTCAAGGTCTATTCCAACTCGCATTACATCACACCAAAGCCCACGTTGGAACAGGCCGTGTTGCGCATCAAAAATGATCTGCGCATTCGCCTCACAGAATTTAATAACGCAGGCCGCATTCTGGAAGCCCAGCGCCTTGAGCAGCGCACCATGTTTGATATAGAAATGATGATGGCCACAGGGTCCTGTGCCGGCATCGAAAACTATTCGCGCTATCTTACGGGCCGCAAACCGGGCGAACCGCCGCC
>JANMWK010000156.1:0-22065 GCA_031393975.1 Hyphomicrobiales bacterium | reverse complement strand
CTCGCATTTTCACGACGATTGACAACAACCCCTAACAATCCCAATAGTCAAACATTCGGAAGTGGATGTTCATGGCTAGCGTTTCAGAAGTTTTTCGGCCTGCATCTGCTGTGAACCAGGCGGCGGCATTAACTTCCTTGTTCGGGGCGCTTGCAGTTCTCGGGGCCTTCAAATGGTGGGGCAGTCAAGATGCAGCTTTTTGTCTGTTGGCTGTGATCCTGAGTGTAGCACTGCCGCATGTTTGATTGTTCTTGTTATCTTGGGAAAATTCACCGCCACAGATTGGCTTGCGGCGGCATCAATGGCAGCGGCTTGCCATCAAACTTTTAGGCCAACTTGGACTTTTTGCTGCGCTAGCCTTCGCATATTTTGTATTCCATGGATTTTACCAAAACTATCTCCTCCCCATTTCGGACTTCGGTAGCGAGCTAGTGCTGGTGGTGGTCGTCGCCACCCCCCTGTATTTGTGGGTTACTGATCGTCGGATGCAACAACCAGAGGACGGGCTTTACCAAATTGGACAATTGCTGCTGGGCAGATTTCACCTCGTGAATTTAGGGACGACCCGGCAATATTTGCTGGGATGGATTGTAAAAGGTTTCTTTGGGCCTTTAATGGCGGGTTTTGCTCTCAATGATATGCATTGGTTCCTTGACTTGCCACTCTCCAACCCAACGCACAGCGCTTCTGAAATATATCAAGCCGCCTTTCGTATGGTTTACTTTATTGATGTTATCTTTGCCCTCACTGGCTATTTGTGCACGTTTCGTCTGATGAATGCGCAGATTCGCTCAACTGATCCCACCATGTCTGGATGGGTAGTGTGTCTCTTGTGCTATCCACCCTTCTGGGACGTATTTTCCAAAAATTTTTTCGCCTTCGAAGAGGGTTATTATTGGTCAGACTGGTTGGCCAACTCGCCGCGCCTCTGGCTATTCTGGGCGGCATTGATAATCTTTTCGACTACTATTTATACTTGGGCAACTGTTAGCTTTGGAATCAAGTTTTCGAACCTGACCAACCGAGGCATTCTGACTAATGGCCCCTACCGTTGGATGAAACATCCAGCTTATGTGGCCAAGAACATTTCATGGTGGCTGATCGCTGTGCCGTTTTTGAGCAACAGTGACTATGGCACCATCGTCCGCGATTGTGCTGCGCTGGCCCTGCTCAATGGCGTCTATTATCTGCGCGCAAAAACTGAAGAGCGCCATCTCCAAAGCGATGCTGACTATATCGCCTATTTGATCTGGATGGAAACTAACAGTTTATATGCCAAAATCAAAAATCAGTTTTTGCCTCAAACACAGCCAGTAATTTGAGCACCATTGGGCCGCTGAAGGCTATCAAGCTGAAGCTCAAATGATGGTACCAAGGTGCTGCCACCTTGGTATCAATTCAGTATCCTTCAAAAGTTTACTTTTTTGGGCCAACACCGTTGCCTTCATTGCCCGTGCCATTGCCGCCGCTGCTGCCATTGCCTATACCGCAATTGCCGCCGCCTTGACCTTGGCAGCCGTCATCACCACCCGAACTTGCACCAGAGCTTGCGCCCGAGCTAGCACCTGAGCTAGCACCTGAGCTTGCGCCCGAGCTAGCACCTGAACTTGCGCCAGAGCTTGCACCCGAGCTAGCACCTGAACTTGATCCCGAGCTCGCACCTGAACTTGATCCCGAGCTAGCACTCTTGATACCAGCTGGAACATGGTTCTGCTTCGCGTTACCATGATTCGACGATCCCGTATTCTCGTCCGTAGACTGCGTAGAGGCTGTTGCATTGCATGCGGTGTCAGCATGTGGATAAATTAAAAGGAACTTTCGCAAATCATTGCGGCTGCCCGTGTCCAACACAATCTGACAGGCGCATTCAGCACGGCTTAGCCCCGAAGCGCGACAAGCTCCTGAAGAATTAGCCGCGTCTCCGGAGATGGATGCCAGCATCAAGGTGGATACGGATAGTGCTGTTAGACTTAAACCAACCTTGAGTGTTTTCATCACAGATTGCTTTCGCCGAATCCCCGGAACCAAGCTTGTGGCGCTATTATTGTGAATGTGGTCGACCATAATTTCATCCTCCAATGGGCGGAATGCCCTTATAGAGAGTCAAACGTAAGCGGAATAAAAAAGTTCCCAGAAGAAAAGATAGGCGATGAGTTCGACTGGATGCATCGACAATGAAGAGAAGGGCGAAAGGTTGACCGAGTTGTGATGCACTACATGGACATACTTATCACCTACTTATCACATACTTATAAAGCGGACCCTAATGAATGATGCGGTGGATTACATAGAAAAGCGTCTCGTGGATGATCGGCATCACAATGGTGAAACATAGCAGATAATAAGGATGCTTGAAAAATTGATGCACGGCACAATGCCGGTGGCATAGCAGTAGAGAATGCCTCCTTCGAGCGCCGTCCAGATTGGCACGGCATGAAATAATATTCGCAAACAGCTGTCGCTGTGCTGGCTCTTGAACTAGAACACATCGGATGGATTTTCATCCGGCCACCTGTCATTATATTTGAGGCGATAGCCCTGCGCGCGTTTGCGATAAAGCAGCCATTCGTAGAGCCCAAAAAAAGCGGAAAGTACCCAGATCAAATCATAGGGCAACCAATAGTGAGGCAGCCACTTGATCAGTTTCATCACATTGGGTGGAAAATCTCACAACGGTTCAATCTGAGCGGGCTTGTTGGGCTTCCAATCACCGCGCTTGTTGCGCATACCTGTCAATAAATCATCCATGATTTCAGACTTTCTGTGAGAGTTTCAAGAATGGGTTATATTCGGCGGCATCCATCGCCACTTCATGTTTGCGCTCTGGATAGGTGCCTTCAGTCACATCCTGTGCAAAATCCTGAAACGCGGCAATGCGTTTGCGCTGTAACTCGGCTTCCAGTTTTACAAAGTCGGCATATCTTTTTGGGTGGCGCCAATGGTGCCCCGTGGTAGTGCCCAGCACATCGCAGGAGAAAAGATATTGTGTGTCCCACACCGGGCCACAACCCATGCCCTCTGGCGCCATGGATTCAATGATCTATGGTAATTGTGAACAATAAACCGCATCGGCGCCACGCTGCAAAACCTGAAAGCGGTAGCGGATGGCTTCATCGCCATTGGCCCTGGTGCCATGCGGCATACCAGTTGAGACAAAGGCCAGAGGAGCCGCCGCGCGAATGCACTCCAATCGATGATCAGGTTCGCAGGAGCGAATGAAAATTCCTGCCGCCTGTGCCGACGCTGCTTCGGCAGCGCTGTCGACATGCACCTGCAGCCAATTGCGTTGGTCCTTTTTGCCAAAAGATCAGAAACGGAAATTTTTCGCTTTTGCAGGAAACACCCTTTTCTAGCATTGGTCGTTTAAGCGTTTAAGATTGGCGCGTTGCTTTTTGATCAAATTTAATCAAAGCGTTTCTGTGGTGATGGTGATGAAGCGAATAGGATTGCTGTCGACCGGGCTGGCTAGCAAATCCAACTTGCTCAAAACCAGATCAAGCGCACGCCTTGCCTGCGTTTCCGGAGCTTGATCGATGATGGCACTTATTGTGCCATCTTTGAGGGCGGCAGAAGTTTGTACTGTCAGCTCATGACCGATGAAGCAAATCTCATGGGTGGGATCTTGCTTGCGCAACACATCGCATAAAGGGCCATAATCGCCACCAGCGCTGTAAATCCCTACCAAATTAGACGTGTTGCGGATCAGTTGTGAGACGATCTTCGCAGCGTCGATGTCATCATCCTGCGTGAAGGCGATGAGCCCAAATTGCAGGTGCGCTGCTTTTGGGTTTGTGACCACCTGGGAAAAGCCCGCAATGCGAGCCCGGTCAACACTATAGATTTGGCTGTGGCAGAGGGCCACCACCGTTCCCGCTTTGCGTTGCAAACCGGTCATCAATACACCCGCCATGCGTCCTGCGGCCTGATTGTCGATGCCAACATATGTGGGATTAGGCAAATGCATCTGCGAAACCAGTTGGATTATGGGAAGACCCTTGGCTTGTTCCGCTGCGAGTGCAGCCTGAATCAGTGGATGATCATGTACCAGGACAATCAAAGCCGAACGCTGCAATTTGGGTTTACTTATGCGCTCTGCAATGGCCCGTGGGTTGCGTTCATCGATAAAGGTACGGTGCACGAGGATGGAGTTATCCAGACTCGCAGCGATGCGCTCAAAACTGGCCGAAAACCTAGCGACAAATGAAAGCTCTGGCCGCAACATCAAGACTTCAATGCGAGTAATACTGCGGTGCGGAGCGGGCAGGGGTTTGAAATAATCCAGCTGCCGCGCCACGTTCACAACCTTGTCGACCAAGGCGGGCCGTACGCCGCCACGACCGTTGAGCACGCGCTCAACCGTAGCGCTGCCTACGCCCGCAACTTCAGCAATTTTTTTCAACGTCACGCGCGCCAAGTGCGAATTTCCTTTTGATCAAATTTGATCAAAGAATATTGCGCGAAATCACTTTGGCAGCAAGACGCTTCTTGCCCAAAATTTTTTGATGGACGATAGTCAAATTCTGGCATCGCGCAGCAAACACCAAAAAGGGGCAAAAAAGCCCCATGGTGCGCGGACCATCTGGGAGGACTAAGGGCTGGTGAGTAGCGGAAAAGTCAATGACGGTGCGCAAAGCGTTTCCGGGCCAAAGCTGATTGAGCTGAAGGACATCGAAAAACGATTCCCTGGCGTTCACGCCTTGAAAGGCGTACGGTTTGATTTGCACGCAGGCGAAGTTCACGCCTTGATGGGCGAGAATGGTGCGGGCAAATCCACATTAATGAAAATCCTCACGGGCGTCTATCAGCCAGACTCCGGCGAAATTTTGGTTGATGGAAAATCTGTTACTGTGCCCACCCCGCGTGCTGCGCAGGATTTAGGGATTAGCATCATCCATCAGGAACTTTACCTGATGAACCACCTAACCGTAGCACAGAATATTTTCATTGGTCGCGAGCCGCGCCGTGGCTTTGGCATTTTTACCGATAATGCAGCGCTCAATGCCAAAGCTAAAGACGTCTTTAAGCGAATGAAGGTTGATATTTCACCAGAAGTGGAAGTTGGCGGGCTCACAGTTGCCAAGCAACAGCTGGTGGAAATTGCCAAAGCGCTCTCCTTTGATTCAAAAGTTCTGGTTATGGACGAGCCCACCTCAGCTCTCAATGAAAAAGAAGTGGAGCACCTCTTCGCCGTCATCGATGATTTGAAGCGCCGCGGCGTTGCGATAATTTATATCACGCACAAGATGGATGAGGTTAAACGCATTGCCGATCGCATTACTGTGATGCGCGATGGCCAATATATCGACACTTTGCCCGCAGCCACGACTTCGATGGCGAAGATCATTTCACTGATGGTGGGTCGCGAGTTGATTGATGCCACCCGCGAAAACAGCCGCGATTATGGTGAAGAAGTTTTGCGTGTTGAAGGTCTTAATAGTGGCAAGCATATCAAAAATGTATCCTTCACTTTAAAAAAGGGAGAAATCCTGGGTTTTGCCGGCCTTATGGGCGCAGGTCGCACCGAAGTCGCGCGCGCCATTTTCGGCGCAGACCCCATTGACGGCGGCGAAATCTATATTCACGGCAAGAAACACAAGGTAAAATCGCCAGCCGATGCCGTGAAATATGGACTGGCTTATTTGTCTGAAGACCGAAAGCGCTTTGGCATTGTCACCGGCATGTCGGTGCGCGACAACATCACGCTGCCCTCTTGGGGCCGTTATCTCAGAGCGCACATGTGGATGAAGGACAAGGTCATGAATAAGGATGCGCACAACTATGTGGGCACGTTAAAGGTCAAGACCCCGCATGTGCATCAGGAAACCCGCCTGCTCTCTGGTGGCAACCAGCAGAAGGTAGTCATTGCCAAATGGCTGTTGCGTGATTGCGATATTCTGATCTTTGATGAACCCACCCGCGGCATCGACGTGGGCGCCAAGGCCGAAATCTATAAACTATTGCAGAACCTCGCCGGGCAGGGCAAGGGCATTGTGGTCATCTCTTCAGAGCTGCCAGAAGTTCTGCGCCTGTCGCACCGCATCCTCGTGATGTGCGAAGGCCGAATCACCGGCGAGCTTGACGGCAAAGACGCCACACAGGAATCGATCATGCATCTGGCCACCTTGCGCCAAGCCAACGCTGCCTAGTTTTGGAGAAAACAATGACTGCAACCACCATCGCCGAAACTGAAAGCGCCAAGTCCACGTTCTTCACGGTTGCAACTCTGCAAAAGGCTGTAGCTTTCGCTGTACTTCTGCTGCTGATTGCATTTTTCAGTTTTACATCGCCGGTGTTTTTATCCTGGGGCAATGCCATCAACATTATGACGGCGACATCTGTGAATGCGGTGTTGGGCATTGCTTGTACATTAGTGATCATCTCGGCTGGCATTGATCTTTCAGTCGGCACCTTGATGACATTCTGCGCTATTATGGCCGGCATCTTGTCGGTCAATCTGGGGCTGCCGCTATATATTGGTATTCCGGGCGCATTACTCACCGGTGCGGCAGTGGGGGTCTGCTCTGGCTCGCTGATCGCTTACCTGAAAATTCCGCCCTTCATCGTAACGCTTGGTTTCATGCGTGCACTCTATGGTCTCAACCTAGTGATGACCAACGCCAAGCCCATCTATTTTGATGATCAGCCAAATTATTCTCTGATCTCTCCAGACAGTTCCATATCACTGTTGATCCCGGGCTTGGGCATTCCCAATGCAGTATTTGTCATGCTCATTGTCGCGGTACTTGCTGCGATTATTTTGAACCGGACTATTTTGGGCCGATTTGTCTTTGCTCTTGGTAGCAATGAAGAAGCGGTTCGGCTTTCTGGTGTCAACGTCAACAAATGGAAAGTCGCCATTTATGCGCTCAGCGGCATGATCTGTGGCGTTGGGGGTCTGTTGATTTCTTCACGCTTGGGTTCGGCTCAGCCCGCTATTGGCATGGGTTATGAACTTGACGCAATAGCCGCCACGGTGATTGGTGGCACATCGCTCACGGGTGGCCGTGGCACAATTCTGGGCACTGTGATCGGCGCTTTTATCATCAGCGTGTTGTCCAACGGCCTCACCGTGCTCAGCGTCGCTGATCAATGGAAATTTGTGGCCACTGGCGTAATTCTGGTGACGGCTGTTTATATCGATATGAGATTGAAAAAACGCGCCTGATAAATCTTTTAAAACCATCTGGAGCCTGATTGAATCCCCGTCAAGCTTTGGTCTTAAATCCGGGGTCAACATAAGTCTAACTAGGGAGAATCCTATGAAGAAACTACTCGCCTCAGCCGCCGTTCTGGCTGCTGTCTCAGCGTACTCAACAGCATCTTATGCTGGCGATGCGCCATATTATGCTATCATCGCCAAAGGTTTTAGCCACCAGTTCTGGCAAGCTGTGAAGCTTGGCGCTGAAACTCAGGCTAAGGCTGATGGTGTGACAATTTCGTTCGAAGGTCCCAACACTGAAGCCGAAATCGACAAGCAGATCGACATCCTGAACGCTGCCTTCGCTAAGAAGCCAGTTGGTCTGGGCTTTGCTGCTCTCGACACCAAGGCAGAAGATAAGGCGCTGAAGCAATTTGCCGATGCCAAGATTCCAATCGTGGCTTTCGACTCTGGCGTTGCCAATGACATGCCTGTGACCACCTGCACCACTGACAACGTTGCTGCCGCTGCTGAAGCGGCAAAGCAACTTGCCGCTGCCATCGGCGACGAAGGCGAAGTGGCTGCTGAAATTCATGATCAAACCTCTGCCACGGGCATCGGCCGTCGCAAGGGCTTTGAAGATGAAATGGCCAAGCACACCAAGATCAAGATTGTTGACGTGAAGTTTGCCAACGAAGCTGGCAAAGCTGCCGACGACATCAAGGCGATGATGACCGCTCATCCAAACCTCAAGGGCATTTTCGCGTCGAACGAAGGCGCTGCGGTGGGTCTTGCTATCGCTCAGAAAGAAACCGGCTCCAAGATTGTTGGCGTTGGCTTCGACTCTGGCAAGAAGCAAAAGGATGCAATTAATGCGGGCCTGCTGATCGGCTCAATCACGCAGAACCCCGTTGGCATCGGCCAGTGCGCTGTAAGCTCGCTGACCAAGACCCTGAAGGGCGAAAAGCTCGAAAAGGTGATCGACACGGGCTTCTACTACTACACGAAGGACAACATGTCTGATCCCAAGATCGCTGCTGTTCTTTATGATTAATATGTAAACACAATATTGGGCACCCTCTCCTTGAACATTCCCATGCCGAGGAGGGGGGTGCTTTCTGTTTGCATCGAGTCTCGTTATACAAATCAATTTTTCACCATCGTTTTTAAGGAATGACAACGGGACCATTCTGGGCCGCGGCCTTGGTTCCTCTGCGAATTTCGCCCGCAAATCTGATATATCTCCCGAGAGGCTTGCGTACACAACATCTGTGCCTTGCATTGATCAAAACGATGCTGTCGCGGTGACCTGAGCCCCGCAAACTGGCCCAAAAATGAGTAGAGTCTGATCCGCTTTTTTAGGAGAAGACGATGAAGCAGAGCAGATTTAACGAAGAACAGATTATCGGGATATTGCGTGAGCAAGAGGGCGGCATGACGTTGCCGACCTGTGCCGCAAGCACGCGATTGGCAAGGCGACGTTTTTAAAATGGAAAGCGCGGCTTGGTGGCATGGATGTGAGTGATGCCCGTAAACTCAGGCAGCTTGAAGATGAGAACTCCAAGCTCAAAAAGTTGCTGGCGGATAGCATGCTTGATAATTTGATGTTGAAAGATATCAACTTAAAAAAATGGGAACGCCCGCTGTGAAGCGGGAAGCTGTGGCTCATCTTGTTGAACAACATGAGGTGAGCCAACGGCGGGCGTGTAAAGTGCTTGAAGCTGAAAGGAGCGTGGTGCGTTAGTGCGACAACGCGCTGATGATCTGGCCTTGCGTTCAAGGCTGCGCGAGCTGGCACATGAACATAAAAGATTTGGCTATCGCAGGCTACATCAGATGTTGAAGCGCGAGGCACCCGCTCACCCATGACAATTCCGCAGGGGCCAAATCAACGCTCGAGCCTTGATTTTGTATCAGACATGTTCTGCCATCGGCGCTTGCGCATCTTGACGGTGGTGGATGACTTCACCCGTCAATGCGTGGCGCTGGTGGCTGATACTTCGCTTTCCAGCTTATGAGTAGCGCCAGAGTTGGACGCCGCCATCGCTGCCCGTAAACGACCAGCTATGATTGTGAGCGACAACGGCACTGAGTTCACCAGCATGGCGATTCTGAAGTGGTCACAAGACACCCTCATTGACTGGTAGTACAGAGCGTCCGGAAAGCTGCAGCAAAACGCTTTTATTCGCCGCCCGGCAGCGGTTGCCTGCAAACGGCGAGAGGGGAAAGTTTTAATGACAAGCTGCGTGATGAGCTTTTGAATGAAAGCCTGTTCACATCATTCGACCAAGCCGGGGCGCAAGTGCAGTGATCATACGCCACATTTCCAATATCTACCGAAACTACACTCCTTGCCTAACGAAGCTGGATTGTCCGAACTCGGAATGTCTTTTCTAATGACAACATCTGCAACGGTTAGCTGATGGAGTGGTAATCCTCCCATTTCAATGGGAGAATTACCCTATAATGGGCTTTAAGCCACCCGGGGAGTGTAAGTTAAAAAAATGCCGCTATTTGCTGACTCCGACAACAACTGCACACAGCCTAGATAACGACACGCCCAAATAGGGTCGTATCATTTGTGTTTATTCATCGTTGATACGCATTTGCCATGAGCACGATGTTTGAAGGCCTTGCATTGCATCTTTATCATGTGCGGGTTCTTATACATCATCACGTGCGAGTTCTTATACATCATCATTTTGTGACCCATGTTTGCGGCTTGCGCACCCGCCGAAAGTGTCCCAAAAACGATAGCGGCGGCAATAATTGTTTTAATCATAATTTTAATCCCTTTTGTTTCAACACAGGCGTTTAGCCCTTAGCTGAACGCGACAGGTGCCCACTAGTTCCAAAGATCCAACAATAATCTTTTATTTTAGTTTGTGAGCGAGACAGTGTTCTGTGGCCTCGATCATGCAATTAACGTCAATAAGTGAGCGGATGGAAGACGATGGCACTAGCCGGCCACCCGACACAATCCTATCGAACTGGCACCATTTACTGTCGCGCTCATCGTAACAGTGGTCCATGCTGCGCTCGCAGTTGGCTGCGCGTTCCTTTCGTCCTACGGACCTAACCCTTCCCTTCGGCAAACAACCGCGTTGCAAAAATGCACCCAACATTGATCCCACATCATATAATGATCCCACATCAAATGTCGGGGCTAAACACCTAGAACTAAGTAAAAATTATCCCAAAAGTTTTTACTCGGTTGGTTGTGTTGAAATATTCGATTTAGAAGAATTTAACAGGCATCTAAAAAAAACGCATTAAGAACCATACCCATAACATCAAAAATCAAAAATTCCTTTAAGGCAAAGTAGATTATTACAATTTTGCGCAGGAGTCAGGCGCTCGGCACGCCTCCATTGATGAAATAATAATGTCTAAAAATAGAACGTTTTTCAGATGAAAAAGAATACAAGATTGCATTTGCTAAAGACATAAATGCGGTTGCTGTAAACAACGTCGATTACTATTTATCAAATAGTTCTATTCCTAGTATCAAAGTGGGAACACCAAAAAAATTAATCTTGGGTGGCTCTAGCGACATTGCCAGAGTCGTAGTGTAAAATTTTTCTAAGTGCTTTCGGCTATTTCTCATTTCGGCGATAGAAGCTTTAAGATGCTGGCAAACAACTCTCCGACAATAATTCTCAATTCATAAGTAAAAGTGGGGCAGGCGAGGGCTTTGCCAGTTCGCCATAAAGATCAGTGCGCCGATCACGGAACACCCCCCAATTGCGGCGCTGGTGTGCAATCCTGTCTATGTCCTAGCTTGCGGTGATCAATGCCACTGTGTCTCTGCTTCCTGACTCCAAGCCAACACGATTAGCAGTAATCAGCGGCGCCAAGTTTGCACCAGCATGGCCTTGCATCACGCGCTGCCACTGATCGCGCGAGTCCGAGGTGGGGTCCGATAGCAAAGAGCCGATTGGGGGTCATCCGGCGCGGTCTGGAGCCCGTTAGTGGCTTAGAACATATTGGCCTAGCAAAAGATGTTTTGATCCCCATTTTGGCCAAGTTAATAAAAACGTTTCTGCGGGCTTCGATTTTAGCGATAGTGATCTTGCGTTTTGCGCTGCCGAACGAGGCCTCGGCATCGTTCTTGGCAGCATTTGTTTAGTCAAAGAAGCGGTCAACCTCGGCAAGCTTATATGCCCCCTGAGCGAGACCTTAGAAACCAACCAAACTTGGTTTGCAACATCAACAACAAAAGAACTGGCAGACCCCATAACGTCGCGCGTTTGGCACTGGTTGGCTGACAATGGCGAAGTTACTAGTCGGTGATTTTCAGCAGGCGCCGACAAAGTTGAAATGTTGCGAAAAAGCCGCAATCTTATTTTTTATTGTTAACACTCTATTAATGAACCTAAAAAATTGGTCCCTGCCGCATTCAAAGCGGTCTTAGCTGCTATGATGCTGTGGACTTTGACGAAAACTAAGGCACCTGATATCACAGATTTTCAAATCCCCGATGTCAGTGATATTGAAACATGATAATTGGCGCATAAGTGTGAGGCGGTAAATGATATTTTTTAAGTTATTTCGCGGTGTTAGCGCAACTTGTGCAGTTTCAATATTAAGTGCAGGCGCTTGCATCGCGGCGCTTCTGGTGCTGGCAAGCCCGGCACAGGCAAACTCGGATACTTTTAACAATGATGTTTTCGGCAACAGTACTACTCCTGCCGCCGCAACCCATGGCGGTGCACTTGTTGAAGGTAAATCAACCGGCAAAGTTGCAAAAGTGCTCGCTGGTGGCGGCCCAGCCGTAACCACAACGGAAATCGTCAGCGGGCAAAATCAAGTGCCGATGATTACGGCAAATAGTGATGCTTCCATGCGCACGGCAGAAGCGAAATATTCCGCCATTGCAGCCCAAGGTGGCTTCCCCAAAGTGCCGAATGGGAATTACAAGAAAGGCAGCACGGGCGAAGGCGTTGTAGCTCTCAATAAGCGCCTTAATCTTGAAGGCTATTTACGTATTGAAGCAACTCAAGGCCAATTCGCTTCAATTTATACTACGGCGACGCAAGATGCCGTGAGCCGCTATCAACGAAATTTAGGCCTTGCTGTCACAGGCAAAATTGATGGTCTAACGCTATTCGAATTGAATACCCCAATTGCAGACCGCCTCGCCACCATCCGTGCCAATATCCCTCGCCTCGATATTTATGATAAGGATCTGAGCAGTCGGTATTTGATCGTCAATGTGCCCGCCCAACAGCTTGAAACCGTCACCGATGGGCATGTGTTTTCGCGCCATAACGTTATTGTCGGTCGGCCCGAAAGGCCGTCACCAGTCGTTTCAGCGCCTTTAGAAACGGTAAAATTCAATCCTTATTGGAACGCACCAATTTCGATTGTTGAAAATGATATCCTACCCAAGATGACCTCGGGCACTCAAGTTCTGAAAGACATGAACATGAAAGTCTTTCAGGGTGGCCCTAATGGCGCGGAGATCGACCCAAGCAAAGTGAACTGGAAAACTGCGCATTTGGAAGACTACTTGTTCCGCCAAGAGCCGGGCCCAACCGCTGCGATGAAAACCGCCAAGATTGAATTCAAAAGCACCTTCGGCATTTATCTCCACGACACGCCAGAGCCACAATTGTTCAAAACCACCAACCGCTTCTATAGTTCAGGCTGCATTCGCGTTGAGAATATGCCTTTGCTGGTGCAATGGGTTCTGAATGGTCAAGAGGGTTTTGGCGAAGCAAAGATTGCCTCTATGGCCGAAACCTTGGAGCGCCTAGACGTTACTATCGGTAATCAACCTCAATTGCGGGTTGCCTATCTCACGGCTTGGCCTGCCGCAAATGGAACAGTTGCATTCCGTCACGATGTTTATGACATGGACAGCACAGGCTTTACGGTGGGCCAACCGATGCCAGTTGGCACTGTGAGCCCAGATGGCCTGCGCTATGTTCTTAAGCCATTGCCGCGCCAGCAATCGGTTGATGCCGCTGAAGCCGAGGGCTTTCACCTGTTTAGTTTTGGCCGCAAGAAAGTTAACGCTGCCGACGGCACCGAACCAACAAAAAATCTGTTTGGTAAAACCCTGTTTGGTGAGACAAAATTATCAACCGATGGCGAAAAAGTGACCCAGCAGCCAACAACATCAAATTCTAAAAAAGTCGGCCTTTTCGATTGGGCTTCATACCGTAAAGAGCAAGCCAAAGGGCCCGCGCTGAAGGTTAAAAAGAAGCCAGCAGCTGTGGTAAAGACTACAAATGGTAAGCCGAACATGGATCTGAAGAAAAAGGTGCCAAAGATTGATCTGACCATGGCAGACCCTTGTGCCGCGGATGCAAAAGGAAAAATTCCAGCAGAGTGTTTGCCGACCAAGTCTGCCAAGAAAAAGTAAGCAACAAGCGGGCCGGGGTAAATGCCCCTGCGCCAATCTGGAGCTAGACCTGTGTGATCAATCCTTTATAGAGCGGGCTTGATCATCTTGAGGGACCAGAATCGTGGCAAAAAAATCCGTAAAGACTTCAGTTAAAAAGCCAGCGAAGAAAGCGGCGAAAAAGGCTGCAAAGAAATCTCCGTTATTTCCCGGATTCTTCAAAGACCACCTCACAAAGACCGATCCGAAAGTTGCCAAAACTATTGCCGCCGAATTAAAGCGCCAGCAAGAAAAAATTGAACTCATCGCATCTGAAAATATTGTCTCTCGGGCGGTTCTCGATGCGCAGGGCTCAGTGATGACCAATAAATATGCCGAAGGGTATCCAGGTCGTCGTTACTATGGTGGCTGTGAATATGTGGACGTGACCGAAAACCTGGCCATCGAGCGCGCCAAGCAATTGTTCGGCGCCACCTTCGCCAACGTGCAGCCCCATTCTGGCGCACAAGCTAACCAGGCCGTATTCTTTGCACTGCTCAGCCCCGGTGATACATTCATGGGCCTTGATCTGGCTTGTGGTGGCCATCTCACCCATGGCTCACCCGTCAATCAATCTGGCAAATGGTTCCAAGTTGTTTCCTACAAAGTGCGCGAAGATAACCAGCAGATTGATTATGATGCACTAGCCGCACAGGCACTGGCCGATAAACCAAAGTTGATCATCGCCGGTGGTTCAGCATATCCGCGCGTTTTAGATTTCAAACGCTTCCGTGAAATTGCTGATTCGATTGGCGCTTATTTGATGGTGGATATGGCGCATTTCGCGGGCCTCGTAGCGGGTGGTGTTCATCCTAATCCATTAGACCATGCCCATGTGGTAACAACAACAACCCACAAAACCTTACGCGGGCCCCGTGGTGGCATGATCCTCAGCCGCGATGAAGCGCTCGGCAAGAAAATCAATTCCTCCGTGTTCCCCGGTTTGCAAGGCGGCCCATTGGAGCATGTGATTGCCGCCAAGGCCGTGGCCTTTGGTGAGGCCCTGAAACCAAACTTTAAAAAATATGCAAAGCAAGTGGCTCTCAATGCCAAAGCATTGGCGGCAACCATGCTTGAAGGCGGCTGCGATATCGTTTCGGGCGGCACTGATACGCATTTGATGCTGGTAGATTTGCGCAAGAAAAATGTATCTGGCAAAGCTGCTGAAGCAGCCTTGGGTCGGGCCAACATCACCTGTAACAAGAACGGCATTCCCTTTGATCCAGCACCTTTCACCATCACATCGGGCATTCGTTTGGGCTCGCCAGCGGGCACCACGCGCGGGTTCATGGAAGCGGATTTTCGCGAAGTGGGCAAACTCATCATCGAAGTACTCGATGGCCTTGCCAAGCATGGCGAGGAGGGCAATGCTAAAATCGAATCAGCCGTGAAGCGCAAAGTGCTTGCACTCACCAAGAGGTTCCCGATTTACAGCTAAGAGGACAAACAATGCGCTGTCCATTCTGCAACAACGCCGACACCCAAGTAAAAGATTCAAGAGCAACGGAAGATGGCAGCGCCATCCGCCGACGCAGGGCTTGTCCAGATTGTGCAGGCCGTTTCACCACATTTGAGCGCGTGCAATTGCGTGAGCTCAGCGTGTTAAAACGTTCAGGGCGTCGCACCGTGTTTGACCGTGATAAACTGGCCCGCTCCGTGCAAGTGGCGTTACGCAAACGCCCCGTCGATGCCGAACGCATTGAACGTATGGTGTCAGGTATCGTCCGCCAGCTGGAAAGCTTGGGCGAAACCGAAATCAAATCCGAAGCCATCGGACAATTGGTGATGGAAGGCCTGAAGAATTTGGACGACGTCGCCTATGTAAGATTCGCGTCGGTCTATCGTAATTTCCGCGAGGCCAAGGATTTTGAGGAATTGCTGGGCGAGTTGAGCGGCGATGAGGAAGAGAAGGGCTAAGCCATTCTCTCCCTCGCCTTGTCTAAACTGCCAAAGCGACCTTCTTGCCATTTTCGCTCCACATCAAGAATGATGATGCGGCCACAATTAAGGCTAGTCCAATCCAGATTTGACCTTCGGGCCAATACATGAAACCTAACCCAAAAACCAAAACATTGGAGATGAGTTTCAAATCATCGAAAGGTTGCACGAAGGCAGCATCAGCAGCCGCATATGATTTGGTCAGGCACCACTGGGCAAACAAAACTAACAGCCCGCCAACAACCAACAACTGAAGAATTTGCATTGAAGGCCATTCAAAACCAGCCGCGGCAGAGAACGCCGCGTTGATGGGTGTGAGCAACAAAAGCAGCCAGACCGTTAAAGACACAGGCGACTCCTCTGCTGTGAAATACTTGGTCATCAACGACACTGCACCCCAGAAGAATGCAGCAACAATCGGCAGCAAAGAATAAGGGCTAAACGCCGTTGACCAAGGTTGCAGAACGATCATCCCGCCAATGAAGGCCACGACCGCAGCAAACCAACGATTAGGTCCAACATTTTCTTTCAAGAAAAACTTGGCGCCCAACATCACAAAAAACGGCGATGTCATTACCAAGGCCACAACTTTCCATGTGGGTTCGCCATGGGCAAAGGCCATGTTAAAGGCCTGCAAGCCCAGCACCGAAAGCACGACACGAATAATGTGTAAAACCGGGCGTGTGGTTTTCAAACTGCCCAATCCTTGTCGCAGCAGAAATGGCGCCGAGAATAATAATGCGATGCCATATTGCCAGAACAAATCCGATTGTGATTTGAATTTGAGAACGGCAGTAATTTGAAAACTTAAAGCATTAATTATAGCAAAGGCAATGCCCGCCATCACCATATAAGTGGCACCTGCCACTAATCTATTTTGGATATTCTGATTCATGTTCATAATCCTTTCATCAGCCATGAATCAGGACGACATGAATAGACACCTCGCAAGGTGCGAAGTTGCCCAACAAATCTCTTTTATCCGGACTATACCGTCGGCCCAGGAGTTACACCTGATCTGCTGACACACTTTGGGGGCCAAGCGTAGCGCGCAAAAGTTGTTCGACTTTTGCGAAGCAGCTACGCCCTTTTCAAAAAGAGCCGCTCGCGGGCTATACCGCCGGTGGGGAATTACGCCCCGCCCTGAGAATTACCGGAACATTCCGGCGAAAGACACATAAGCGCAGGGCGTTTGCGGAGCAAGGCCTATCTGCTATGCAAGTGTGACATTGTATTCCACAAAGCGCCGCGCTACAGCCACACCATGACGACCCCACGTAAACCGCCTATCGCCCGCTCCGCCGCCCGCCTTGGTGCGGTACAGGCCCTCTATCAAATGGACATCGCAACAGCCGACCTGGGTGAAACCCTTGCACAATTTTCCAGTCGCGTGGGGGGTGAAGATTTTGAGGATGGTCAATGTGGGCCAGCAGATTTTAAGCATCTGCGTGAAGTTGTTGAAGGGGCCGTACGCGAGCAAGCCTTAATCGACCCCACAATTGATAAACTGCTCGACAAAGATTGGCCTTTGCATCGCCTCAATGCCACATTGCGTGCCGTGCTGCGAGCAGGGGCGTTTGAAATTATGTTCAAGGAAAACGTGCCTGCTAAAGTAGCTATCAACGAATATGTGAATGTTGCGGGGGCCTTCTTCGATGGCGAAGAACAAAACTTCGCCAATGCAGTGCTCAACAATTTGGCCCGCCAGCGCCGCCCCGAAGAATTCGCAGCGTGAGCGTGCAAGCGCCGCGCACCACCATTCTGCTGCTGGCTATCGCGCAATCTTTATACTCTTGCGCAGTGATTACAGTTTTCGCCACGGGCCCTTTGGTGGGGCTTATGTTGGCGCCAAACCAAGGCTATGCCACATGGCCTGTCACCAGTTTTGTCGTGGGCTCTATGCTTGCAGTCTGGCCAGCCTCTTACCTGATGAAGATTTTCGGACGCAAACCTGTATTTATCGGAGGTGCACTCTCCAGCATCATCGGCGCATTAGTTTCGGTCTGGGCCATCTATCACAGCGACTTTTATCTCTTCTGCATTGGCGCAGCGCTGCAAGGTGTGTTGCAGGCAACCTCCAGCTTTTATGCCTTCACAGCGGCGGAGGCCGCCGGACAGGACGATAAATCCGTGGCGATTTCGTGGGTGCTCACGGGCGGCGTGGTGGCTGCAATTGCCGGGACTTTAATTTCCAGCAACACACGCGATTTGCTGGCACCCTTCACGTTTGCCGGATCTTACATCGCCGTTATTGTTTTCGCCGTCCTCAGCCTCATCGTGTTTGCGCTGTTACGAGTGGCTAAACCTACAGCGGCAGAAATCCAAGGCCCGCAGCGCAGCTGGCCAGAATTATTGCGCCAACCCAGACTGGTCATCGCCATGGCCACAGCCATCTTTTCATACGCCGTGATGAGCCTAATGATGACAGCCGCTCCCGTCGCCATGAAAATTTGTGGCTTTAATGTTGATGCGTCCATCTGGGTCATCCAATGGCATGTGCTTGCCATGTTTGTTCCTAGTTTTTTCACAGGCGTATTGATCAAGCGCTGTGGCGTGAATCTCATCACTGCCATCGGCATGGCAATCTTAATCAGCGCTGGAACTGCGGCATTGCTCGGCATCAGCTTCATGAATTTCTCTGCCGCACTCATCTTGCTGGGCCTCGGCTGGAACTTTGGTTTCATCGGGGGAACAACGATGCTCACCACAACCTATCGGCCCGCCGAACGCTCCAAAGTGCAAGCCGTCAACAATTTCGGCTTGTCGCTCATGGTGGCTATCGCCTCAGCCAGCAGCGGCCAGATGCTCAGCCATTTCGGCTGGAGTTCGGTGGCCCTGACAGTCATGCCAATTGCCGCTATTGTTCTCGGAATCATAATTTGGCTGAGAACCCATGAAAGCACTGCCGCCGCTCACTCTTTCTGAACTCGAAATGCGCGCCAAAAAGGCTGAGGTGGGAGCGATGATCGTTGATCATAGGCAAACTTGCGTAGCGGCTTGCAAGAAACTTTGCCGCTCCATCCCACGCCTGTTTCCGGTGTGTTGAAAAAGGTGCAACACTTCATGGTGGCAGAAATGACGCACAATGATCACCCGCGCAATTTTGTCGGTGCCATGGCTGATGCAATTTCTTCTGCGCTCAATATTTTCTGTGGCGCATAGGGCTATTTTACAGTTCATGATACAATTTATAAAGAAAGCGAACCCGGATTCGGCTGCGCAAATAAAGAGTCTTTTGCTGAATATTGCGAATGACGTTGAAAAAGTAACATCCAAAAAACAGCTTCTCTTCCGAGATAGAAATAATTTTTGAGGACGTCCCTAGAGGCACGCCGGAATTAACTGTTATTCATGGCGGAAAATCTGATTGATATTAATCAGGGTGGATAGTTTATGGAGTTTCCGTGCCATTACATTCAATCTAAGCCGCCCGTTCCAACGGCACAATCTTCGCCAACTCGCCAGCCATGTTCC
This sequence comes from Hyphomicrobiales bacterium, assembly GCA_031393975.1. Classification (GTDB taxonomy): domain Bacteria; phylum Pseudomonadota; class Alphaproteobacteria; order Rhizobiales; family Aestuariivirgaceae; genus Aestuariivirga. Next base: position 3,127 of record JANMWK010000156.1, on the reverse strand, counting down.
GCTTCGCAATTACCGTATCATAGCTCGCCTGCAAGCGCAGCCACCAACCGTCTGACAGGCCAAAGAAACGGCAGAGGCGCAAATCGGTGTCGGCACTAATACCACGCTTGCCAGAAACAATATCACCGATGCGCTGCGCCGGAACGCCAATACTTTTGGCCAAACGATATTTTGTCATGGCCAAAGGAAGCAGAAATTCTTCCTCCAACATTTCTCCGGGAGAAACGGGTGCAATCATCTTTGCCATCTATGTCATCCTCAATGATAATCAACAATTTCAACATCAGTTGCGCCATCATCTGACCAGCGAAAGCAAATACGAAACTGATCATTAACGCGAATGCTCCATTGGCCTTTTCGGTTGCCGCTCAATACTTCCAAACGATTGTTCGGTGGCACGCGCATGTCATTTATGCTTTGCGCCAGATCAAGTTGCACCAGTTTACGCAAAGCTGCCGTTCAATTCTGGCCCAGCGCCGCACATGCTCAAGTTCAAAAAGTGTTTGAGTGTCGCGACTGGCAAATGACTTAATCATAATATATAATAACGATTACCGTTATTAACGTCAAGTGTTATGCTTTGTGGGGCGAATATTCATTAAATCCACACAACGTCGTCTTCGTGGGCTTGCAAGACTTGTTGAGGGGGAGGCGAATATTTGAACCCAATGGTGGAGTGTAGCAAGAACTAGCAGGCTCACCGTGCGCTGTCAAGATTAATTTACTATATTAGGAATTTAAAAACTAAACTCAACTAAGATATTTCTAGTTTTCACTCAGAATTCTGAGTTGCGCCAATCATTTGCATCATTCACTTCCGCTCAATTCACAATTGCAAATGTGTCCAAAATTTGTCATAGCTGCCTAATCTTCCAGCACCGCGCAGTGAAGCGTGAGTCTATCGCGGCCATCGGTCAGGGTTCTGGAGCAACAACAACTTTTGACCAAAGGTTTCATCATGTCCAACACACTCTGGCTGATTGTGCTCGCAGGCGTTCTCTCGCTTGTTTATGCCATCATCACCAATCAACGCCTTATGGCGGCTGATCAAGGATCAGCAAAAATGCAAAAAATTTCAGCCGCTGTGCGTGAAGGCGCATCGGCTTATTTGAAACGCCAATATCAAACCATCGCCGCTGTCGGCGTGGTGATTTTTGTAATCGCTTGGTATTTGCTCGGTGGTTATTCGGCAGCAAGCTTCCTGATTGGCGCTGTGCTGTCAGGCGCTGCGGGCTTCATCGGCATGAACGTTTCAGTGCGGGCCAACGTACGCGTGGCGCAAGCCGCAACGAAATCTCTCGCGGGTGGTTTAGACCTTGCATTCAAAGCGGGTGCCATCACTGGCTTGCTGGTCGCAGGGCTTGGCCTTCTTGGTGTGACGCTGTATTTTGGTTTCCTCACCAACATCATGCACCTTGAAGCAACATCACGCACAGTGATTGACGCGCTGGTCGCACTTTCATTTGGTGCTTCGCTGATTTCCATTTTCGCGCGTCTCGGCGGCGGCATCTTCACGAAGGGTGCAGACGTGGGCGGCGACATGGTGGGTAAGGTTGAAGCGGGCATCCCCGAAGATGATCCACGCAACCCTGCAACGATTGCCGATAACGTGGGCGACAACGTGGGCGATTGCGCTGGCATGGCCGCTGACTTGTTTGAAACCTATGTGGTCACAACAGTAGCCACCATGGTTCTCGCGGCCATCGTTTTGCCAGATGCCATGAAGCTTGCTGGCATGGTTTTGCCGCTTGCCATCGGCGGCGCCTGTGTGATCACTTCGATCATCGGCACCTTCTTTGTAAAGCTAGGCAGCTCCAACAACATCATGGGTGCTTTGTATAAGGGCATCATCGCAACGGGCGTGTTCTCACTCGCTGCTTTGTATCCGGTCATTCAATATATGTTTGGCGACATGCACGCTGATCTCGGTGGCTTCACCCCAACCCGCCTGTTCTATTGTGGCGTTGCAGGTTTGGTGATCACAGGTCTCATCATCTGGATCACTGAATATTATACAGCCACTGGCAAGCGTCCAGTGAACTCGATTGCTGAAGCCTCCATCACCGGCCACGGCACCAACGTGATCCAGGGCCTCGCGGTTTCGATGGAAGCAACAGCCATTCCGGCCTTGATCATCATCGCAGGCATCTTGGTCACGTATAATCTCGCAGGCTTGTTTGGCATCGCGGTGGCCGTCACCACAATGCTCGCACTCGCTGGTATGGTTGTGGCACTTGATGCGTTTGGCCCTGTCACCGACAACGCGGGCGGCATCGCTGAAATGGCGGGCCTTCCCAAAGAAGTGCGCCATAACACTGACGCGCTCGACGCTGTCGGCAACACCACCAAGGCCGTCACCAAAGGTTATGCCATTGGCTCGGCTGGTCTTGGCGCTCTCGTGTTGTTTGCCGCCTACACGCAGGATTTGAAGTTCTTCGCGGCACACGCAACACCAGGTTCGTTCTTCGAAAATGTGAACGTCACCTTCGATCTGTCCTCACCTTACGTGGTGGTCGGACTGTTGTTCGGTGGCTTGCTGCCATATCTTTTCGGCGGCATGTCGATGACGGCGGTCGGCCGCGCAGCGCAAGCTGTGGTGGTTGAAGTGCGCCGCCAGTTCCGTGAACACCCTGGCATCATGATGGGCACTGAGAAACCAGATTATGCCAGAGCGGTCGATCTGCTCACCAAGGCCGCGATCAAGGAAATGATCATTCCTTCAATGCTGCCCGTCTTCTCTCCGATCGTGGTGTTCTTCGTGATCAATGCCATCGCCGGAAAAGCGCAAGCCTTCTCCGCCGTGGGCGCCATGCTCATGGGTGTGATCGTGACTGGCTTGTTCGTGGCCATTTCCATGACCGCCGGTGGCGGCGCTTGGGATAACGCGAAAAAATCCTTTGAAGATGGATTTGTGGATTCAACGGGTAAAAAGCATTTGAAAGGCAGCGATGCGCACAAGGCCTCAGTGACAGGCGACACCGTAGGCGACCCCTACAAAGACACAGCCGGCCCTGCGGTCAACCCGATGATCAAGATCACCAACATCGTGGCTCTGTTGATGCTGGCCGTTTTGGCTGGACACTAACACTTCTCTCTCTCCCCGTCGGGGAGAGGGTTGGGGCCCATG
>JANMWK010000199.1:0-3542 GCA_031393975.1 Hyphomicrobiales bacterium | reverse complement strand
TTGCTCAAATTCTTCCGCGTTGTGGTCGGGGGCCAAGAATTTTTGTGCCGCGCCTTCCGCATACCAAGCATCCGCACCCTGTTCACAAAATGAATCATAAATCCGCTGGTTCACTTTGTTATCATTAAGAATTTCGCCGCTAACTTTATTGACGAAAACAGCAATTGGAACACCCCACGCGCGTTGGCGCGAGATCACCCAATCGGGGCGCTGCTCAATCATGCCACGCAAACGGTTTTGACCTGTAGGGGGAAAGAACTTGGTTTGCTCAATGGCAGTTAGCGCCTTTTCGCGCAGCTTGCCTGTGTCCATCGAAATGAACCATTGTGGCGTGTTGCGGAAAATGATGGGCTTTTTTGAGCGCCATGAATGCGGATAGCTGATGGTCTTTTTCGTGTGGGCCAGCAACATGCCAGCGTCTTTCAAAGCCTCGATCACGCGCGGGTTAGCATCTTTCCATTTGCCATATTGATCGATGACGCGAGCGCCATCAAAACCGGGGGCGTCTTTGGTGTAGAAGCCATTTTCATCAACGGGGGTTGGAACATCGGTGTCGATGCCGCGATCACGCAACAGTTTTTGGTTGGCTGTCCAAACGATGTAGTCGTCCGCGCCATGTGATGGCGCTGTGTGAACGAAACCAGTGCCCGCATCGTCGGTGACGTGATCGCCATCGAGGAGTGGAACATGGAAGGTGTAGCCTTTAGCAGCGAGCGGATGGTCACAAAAAATAATTGATCCAACGTCAACGCTTCCAAGACGCGTGAACTCATCTATTCTACCAGCTATTCTAACATCTTCAGCCAGCTTATCAGCTACTATAAATCGTTCACCCACTTTTGCCCAATTATCGGCTGGCGCAGACGTTACTTCGTAAATTCCATATGAAATTTTTGATGAGAAACTGATTGCGCGATTTCCAGGGATTGTCCAAGGCGTAGTCGTCCAGATCAGCACCGATGCAGTTTGCAAAAACTGTAAATCGGCCGGATGATTTTTTATGTCCTGCACACTATTAATCGGAAACTTCACAAAAATCGTATCAACCGTAATATCCTCATACTCAATTTCAGCCTCGGCCAGCGAGGTGCGTTCGACCACGCTCCACATTACGGGCTTTGAGCCGCGATAGAGTTGCCCATCGCCTGCGAATTTCAACAGCTCGCGCGCAATGATGGCTTCGGCTTTGTAGTTCATGGTGAGGTAGGGATTATCCCAATCGCCTTCCACGCCGAGGCGCTTGAATTCTTCGCGTTGAATATCCACCCAGCCTTGGGCAAATTCGCGGCATTCTTTGCGGAATTCGTTGATTGGAATATCGTCTTTGTTTTTTCCAGCAGCGCGATATTTTTCCTCGATCTTCCATTCAATCGGCAGACCATGACAATCCCAGCCCGGCACATAGTTCGAATCCTTGCCACTCATCTGAGCGCCGCGCACCACGAGGTCTTTCAGAATCTTATTTAATGCATGACCGATGTGGATGTTGCCATTGGCATAGGGCGGGCCGTCATGCAGCACGAATTTTTCTTTGCCTTTAGATTGCTCGCGCAGCAGCTTGAACAAATCCATATCCGCCCAGCGCTTCAAAAGTTCCGGCTCTTTTTGCGGCAGGCCGGCTTTCATTGGAAAGTCAGTTTTCGGCAAGAAAACGGTTTCGCGATATCTATCTGTTTTTTTGGGGTCGGTCTTTTTAGGTGCGTCGGTCATGTGAACTCTTTTGATTTGCGGCGCTTGTAACAGGAAGGCTTTGCGGAATAAAGTGTTCTCAAAGGACGTTCAAAATGACCTCATTCATCACCATCCCAGCCCGCCGTGGCGTGGCCACACGTCTGAATGCTGGTCAGTCAATCAGGGTGATCAACACCCATGGCAATCAGGTGGTAGATTTCTGGGCGTTTAATGCTGGGGATTTGCGCGAGTATATGGGCATGGAACATTGCCGTGCGTTTTGGAGCAGACTTTACCCCATCGCTGGCGATAAAATGGTGACCAACCATCGCCGGGCCATTTTGACGATGACCGAGGATAATTCTCCGGGCCGCCACGACACCCTGATCGCGCCTTGCGATAATGAGCGATATGGTCTTTTGGGCTGCACACACTATCACGACAATTGCCGCGATAATATGCATGCGGGATTGGCAAATTTAGGGATTTTTGTGCCCTATACGCCGGACTCTCTGAACCTATTCATGAACATCCCATGGCGACAGGATGGATCACTTGAATGGGGCAATTGCCTGTGCAAGCCCGGCGACAGCGCCACATTCCGCGCCGAGATTGACGCGACAATCATTATGTCAGCCTGTCCGCAAGATTTGCTGCCGATCAATAACGGCATCACAACCGAAGCGCATTATCAGATTTTGGATTAGGGTTTTGGCACATCGCAACTCGGGTTTTTGCGGCTACGACGCCAGAAGAGATAGGCTGAGAATGCGGCTACGATTATACCGGTCACGATCATCATCTCACGGCTTTCGCTGAAGAACCCAAAGCCTGCGAGAGCGGTTCCACTGATGAAAAGTGCGGTTATGGGTGCGGCGCAGCACAACAGGCAAAGACCGGCGATCAGCGCCGTAAATTTGGTTTTTCGATAGGCCAATTGTTAGCTCCTCTTGATTATAAAGCGATTACTACCACTTCAAGTAGCTTGAGGAGCAAGGACAAAATGAAAGATCAATTTATCGGTGATGCGTCTCGGATCACAGGACTGGCCGCTTCGGCTATTCGCTATTACGAAGATCAAGGTTTGGTTGCTGCTGCCCGTTTACCAAATGGCCGTCGGATTTTTGATGCTACTTTACTTCAAGATTTGGTCATCATTAATGACCTCAGGCAATCGGGTATGACATTGGCTGACCTGCGCCTGTTTCAAGCTAAACGGCGCAAGGACGGACTGTGCAGCGATTTGATTGTAATTGCACGTGAACGTGCGGCCACGCTTCGCAAGCAAATCAATGCGCTACGCTTAGCCGAAAGTCGGCTCAATGATTTTGCGCTTACGTGCGACAAAAATTGCGGAGAAAGTTCGGCTTCGGCCTGTTCAGCTTTTGCCTAGGCCTTAATGGGGCAGAGTTTCGCTTGCGCTTCGCGGGATTGGATCATGTGGAAGGCGATGCCGAGCAGCCCAAGGCCGAGCGAGCACAAAATACCCGGCAATGGGCCGTGACCCAAGGCCAAGGCGCTTCCGCCTAATACCGCTCCACCGCCCAAGGCCAAAAGCCCAACCTTGGAGGCGCAGCAGAGAAGACAACCGATTCCGAGACTTCTTGAAATGTTCATCAGCACAATCCCTTTGCAATCAGCCTATGCTTATGGGGGTCGTTGGCAAATCACAATTCGTTGTTTGGTTATTGGAGTCTTAAACGGCTTCTTGGTTTTTAAACCTTAGCAGTATTGCTCCGCTGACCCTTGTTGTTCCACCGAATACCGATTGCCATGGGCAAAGCCTATTGGCAGAATTTCTTCAATATCAGCGAGGTCCTTGGCAGTTAGATTTATGTCCGAAGCCTTCAGATTTTCGGCGTGGTGCTCTG